>NZ_WBYY01000025.1:0-25969 GCF_048985645.1 Exiguobacterium sp. A1_3_1
CGTGGGCTCGGAGATGTGTATAAGAGACAGCCTCCATATTGTCCGTCGCAATTATCCTCATATCCGAATGTTGGCTGAGCGTGTCGAAACGCACGAAGATCATACACGGTGTCTTGACATGGGATATGACTGGTTTCAGGGATATTTTTATGCTAAACCGATGTTGATGAAAGGAAAGGCGGTCCCACCGCAACTACCGGTTTTGTTAAAAATGTTGAAATGGCTCGATACGGATGAAAAGTACGATGAGGTCGTTGATGAGATTGAAGCGAATCCCTATATTAGTATTCAAGTGTTACAGCTGATCAATTCTCCAGGAATGGGTTTACGCAATACCGTCAGTTCCGTTCGTCAAGCGATTTCACTGCTTGGCTTTTCGCAACTCAAAAGTTGGATTTCGTTGATTGTTTTACGTGAGATGAAGCTTGCTAGTCCTTATGAGTGGTCAAATGAGTTATTACGGTCCTCTTTACACTGTGCGAAGCTCTGTGAACTCTTTGCTACCGAAACCCGAACACTACAACCGGAGAGTGCTTACATGATTGGCTTGTTATCGCACATCGATGCGTTATTATCTGTTGATATTGACGATATCATCGATCAATTGCCACTCGAAGATTCTCTGAAGATTGTTCTACAAGGAAAGGATCATCCGTTTCGGGATTGTTTAGTGCTTGCGATTAGTGCAGATCGAGGTGATTTTGATCAGTTTGAACTGCTGAGTCAGCGTTTAAATGTATCACTTCCGCGAGCCTATGCATTACTGACGGAAAGTCAAGAGTGGCTCATGCAGCGAGAAAAACATATTCAAGAAGAGTCAGACTCGATCATATAACTAAAAAAGAGTTTGAAGACTTTTTTCTAGACATAAGACGACGTGTAATCATTCTCTTAACTGAGTAGGATTACACGTTTTTATTCGTCTCGAATCGCCTAATAGGAAGAATTTCTAAGGATTAAGGAGTAACTAAAAAATCTGAGTCCGTGAAGACCGGACTCAGATTTTTTAGTTACTTGATGTAAATTCGGTGTCTATCTTTTTGATGCAAGTCAGAAAACTCTACTTTATAGGCGCGGACCAGCTGACTTGATCGCATCCGTCGCACTCTCGAAACGAAGGAAATTGTTCTGGAATTTCTCAGCAAGCGAACGCGCTTGTGTGTCGTATTCGTCCGGATTCGACCAGACGCGTACCGGGTTGAGTAACTCACTTGGAACACCAGGAACTTCGAGCGGCATATGAAGTCCAAAGATCGGGTGTTCTTCTGTTGGAATCGTTGCAAGTGTGCCGTTAACGGCAGCGTTGACCATCGTCCGTGTATAAGATAGCTTCATGCGGCTACCTGTTCCGTAAGCACCGCCTGTCCAGCCCGTGTTGACGAGATAAACGGTAACACCATGACGATCAATCAATTCGCCGAGCATCGTCGCATACTTTTCAGGCATCAGTGGAAGGAATGGTGAACCGAAGCACGTCGAGAAGGTCGCTTCTGGTTCCGTGACCCCACGTTCTGTTCCAGCGAGTTTTGATGTATATCCTGATAGGAAGTGATACATCGCTTGTTCTTTCGTCAATTTGCTGATCGGAGGCAAGACGCCGTACGCATCAGCTGTCAAGAAGACAATCGTCTTCGGATGACCAGCGCGTGACGGAACAGCGATGTTATCGATTGCCGTAATCGGATAAGCAGCACGCGTATTTTCCGTCAACGATGTATCATCGTAATCAGGATGACGGGCTTCGTCGAGTACGACGTTCTCAAGGACGGTTCCGAAACGGATCGCGTCAAAGATTTGCGGTTCTTTTTCACGCGATAGATTGACCGTCTTCGCGTAACATCCGCCTTCGATGTTGAAGACACCATCGTGCGACCAACCATGCTCATCGTCACCGATCAATTGACGGCTATCATCGGCTGAAAGGGTGGTCTTACCAGTACCAGATAGACCGAAGAACAAGGCGACGTCGCCTTCGTGTCCGACGTTTGCCGAGCAGTGCATCGAAAGGACGTTTTCTTGTGGTAAGAGGTAGTTCATGACGGAAAAGATCGACTTTTTGATTTCTCCAGCGTATTCCGTTCCACCGATCAAGACGATTCGGTGTTCGAACGACATCGCGATGAACGTCTCGGAGTTCGTTCCGTCAACGGCAGGATCTGCTTTGAAATGTGGCGCGTAGACGACCGTGAACGGTTCGAAGGCAGCCACTTCAGGATACTCGCGTAAAAAGAGTTGTTTGGCAAACAGGTTATGCCAAGCATATTGTGTGAGCACTCGGACCGGAAGGGTGAAGTGCGTATCTGCTCCAGCAGCAGCTTCTGTGTAGTAGAGATGATCAGCTTCGTTCATGTAACGAAGAACCTTTTGCAACAATTGTTCAAATTTGTCTCCATCCATTGGTTGGTTGACATGACCCCAATCAATGTGAGACTCGCAGGAAGAATCACGGACGATGAACTTATCTTTTGGTGAACGACCTGTAAATTTCCCCGTTTCTACAGATAATGCGCCGTTCTCAGCAAGGACACCTTCTTCGTTTCGAATCGCATGTTCGACAAGTTCAGCAACAGATAGTTGTTTGAACACATGCTCTTTCTTGAGTAGTTCTTCGATATTCAGGACCGTCATCGGCATCCTGACCCCACCTTTCCCCTACGTTGGTTTTGGCTCACTGTATTTAGTATGACACATTTATTATATATGACATACTAAAGAGAGAGCAATCATTTTCTAGTGCTGATTTCTATTTATCTGGAAACGCTTTCAGCATTAACAGTTTAACATCTCTTTCAAAAAGTTTCGACTAGAATTTGAAACCTTGCTTGACAGAGTAGTTACAACTTTATATCATGTAATTCGTAACGGATACTCTTATTCTGAGCAGGTGGAGGGAACAAGGCCCGAAGAAACCCGGCAACCGTCCTACATTAATTCACATATTAATGAGGGAAAAGGTGCTCTCCTGAAGCGAAGTAAACACTTCGAACGATAAGAGGGTAAAGGAAGAACGCACAACCTTTCCCTGACCATTTTTTGGACTTGGAAAGGTTTTTTTCATTTTACCGTCCCACTCAACTAGGGGAAATGAGTACACCGTCAAATTCTTTTTTGGGAGGGTCATACATGACAAACCTTAATCGCCGACTATTCACGTCGGAGTCAGTCACTGAAGGTCATCCAGATAAAATCTGTGACCAAATTTCGGATTCAATTCTTGATGCAATCCTCGCAGCGGATCCAAACGCGCGTGTTGCGGCAGAAACTTCTGTTACAACGGGTCTCGTTCTCGTTGCAGGTGAGATCACGACATCCACTTACGTCGACATTCCAAAAGTCGTTCGTGAAACGATTCGTGAGATCGGTTATACACGCGCGAAATACGGTTTCGACGCGGACACATGTGCTGTATTGACATCAATCGATGAGCAATCAGCAGACATCGCTCTTGGTGTAGACCAAGCGCTTGAAGCACGTGAAGGTAGCATGTCTGATGCAGAAATCGATGCAATCGGTGCAGGAGACCAAGGTCTCATGTTCGGTTACGCAACGAAAGAAACACCAGAACTCATGCCACTTCCAATCTCGCTTTCACACCGTCTCGCACGCCGTTTGGCAGAAGTGCGTAAAAACGGTCAACTCGACTACCTTCGTCCGGACGGAAAAACACAAGTCACGGTCGAATACAACGAGAACAACGAGCCGGTTCGTGTCGATACGATCGTCATCTCGACACAACACGCGGAAGAAGTTACGCTTGAGCAAATTCAAGCTGACTTGAAAGAACACGTCATCACACCGGTCATCCCGGCTGAATACATCGACGCAGCAACGAAATTCTTCATCAATCCAACTGGTCGTTTCGTCATCGGCGGACCACAAGGAGATGCTGGATTGACGGGTCGTAAGATCATCGTTGATACGTATGGTGGATACGCACGCCACGGCGGTGGAGCATTTTCTGGTAAAGATCCAACAAAAGTCGACCGTTCAGCTGCATACGCAGCACGTTACGTCGCGAAGAACCTCGTTGCTGCAGGTCTTGCAGACAAAGCAGAAGTTCAACTCGCGTACGCAATCGGTGTCGCGCACCCGGTATCAATCGCGGTTGATACATTCGGTACAGGAAAACTTCCTGAAGCACAACTCGTCGAATTGGTTGCTGAAAACTTCGATCTTCGTCCGGCTGGAATCATCAACATGCTTGATCTCCGTCGTCCGATCTATCGTCAAACAGCTGCATACGGTCACTTCGGTCGTACAGATGTTGAGCTTCCATGGGAGCAAACAGATAAAGCAGCAGTTCTTGAAGAACAGGCAAAACGTTTCGCATAATCAAAAAGTCCGAGAACCCTACGCGGGTTTTCGGACTTTTTTGTTTACGTGGAACTTTGCAGGAAACGAATGTTTTTTCTAGAAGAGGGTAAAAGTACATGAGTCGATTCGTATGAATACAAAGGGGGGTTCCGATTATGGAAATACGCGAAGCTATTCCAGCCGATGCAGGACGTATTCATGACATTGCCGTCACATCCTGGTTGGATACGTACGCAGAAATCTATTCCGAGCGCTCGAAAGCGCATTTCGTGCAGGAAGCGTATCCGCAAGAGGAGGTTGTTCGTGCGATTCGGACGGCAGAAGAAGCACGGGGAGAGTATTTTTATGTCGGAATCATCGATGAGGAAATCGTCGGTTTCATTCATGCTGTTGATGTTGAGGGAACGTGGGAAATCATTCGTCTGTACGTCTTACCGAAATATCAGCAAAACGGAATCGGACGACGATTGATCCGTGAACTCGAACGACAAGGAGCCGTCCCACTCGAAGTATATGTGGAGGCACGTAACTATAAAGCGCGTCAGTTCTTGACCTCATTCGGTTTTGAAGAACTCAGTGAGATGACGGAAGAAGTCTTTGGGCAAGTAGAATCTGTCATTCGCCTTCGCCATGTCGCCTCGTGAAATCCGTCTTGGGACGGTTTTGTGTGCGTTTGAAATAAGGTATCGTAAATAGGAAGTATGAAGTGAAGAGGTGAGTTTGTGGTTGAACAACCAACAGGAATCATCGTATTAGTCTATCCGTTACAACTGCGTGCCCGTCCGAGTGAAGCTTTGATTCGGGTACTCGAACGAGAGTATGAAATATTGCTCGTCGACGCCCCACGTCGTATCTCGTTTGAAGAACATGGTCAACTGTTAAAAGAAGCATTACGTGAAGCCGGGAAACGCAAGCTACCGATTCATATCGTCGCCTGTAGCATGGGCGCACTCGTCGTCAATCGTCTGTTGCAAGAATATGAATTACCGGTAGCAAGCCTTGCATTCATTTCACCGTTGTTTGATTGGCACCCTTCGAAACAACTCGGAGGCGTCAAACAAGTCTTCGCAAGTGCGTTCGATCGTTTCCGGCCCGATGCGCCACTCGGTACGTTGCCGTTTGGTCAAAGTACGGAAGATACCGTTCGCATCGGTGAACTGACCTATGCACAGTACCGGGAAATCGAAGAAGAGATCGTCGTACATGACGAAGAACGAAAAAAACTGCCGCGTGTGAACTTGGCTTGTTTTTATGCACCGGACGATCAGTTCGCAGACGTCAAGCTGACACTTGAAGTATGCCGGAAAATGGGTGGCGATCAGATTTACTTACAACGTCTACACGGTTTTCCGCATTTTAGTTTCGAACGGTTGAACACACGGTTTGCAGAAAAATTAATGTTGTTCTTTAAGCTTGTTGAAGAATGAAATAACAAAAGTGATGCCTCTAAAAAAGGGGCATCACTTTTTTGTGCCCATCATCCGCGTACTTTTTTCTCGATCGCGATGATGAACGGGGGATGATTTTGTTGGTTCAAGAAGCGATACTGGAGAACGGCATAATCTTGCTGATCAAGGGCTGTGACGTAATCGAGGACAGCGTCACGTTCTCGTTTTCCTTCCAAGTGACCGTGATAGACGACGAGGACGACAAGACCGCCGGGAGCGAGGATCGGGAGGAGGGCATCGAGTGCTTCAAGCGTCTCTTCTCCGGTCGTCGTGATTGATTTGTCGCTTCCAGGCAGGTATCCGAGATTGAAGACACCAGCGCGGACAGGACGTTGTTCGTCCGAAAGACGGGCACCGACATGGATGTGGCTTTCATGGTAAAGGTCGACGCGTGCTAACATTCCGGCTTCGTCGAGACGTCGCGTCGACTCCTCAATGGCTTGTGCCTGGACGTCGAACGCAAGAACCCTTCCTTCTGGACCGACACGTTCTGCTAAAAACTGTGTATCATGTCCATTTCCGGCAGTCATATCGACGACGCAGTCTCCGGGCTCGATAACGGACTCGAGTAATTGTTTCGTATAAGGTAATACACGGGCAAGTGACATGGCATAGACTCCTGTTCCTATAGTCTGTTTTTCTAGTAATGGTTCAGTATGTGCAAGATTCTTTCTGCATTATATCATTTTTTGATTCGTTGACGAAAAGCGAAGTAGCTTGACAGTTAGGGGACGGATTGCGTAAAGTGGCAAGGTTGAGAATGAAATAGGAGGACCACAGGTATGCCAAAATTACCAAAAGCGGTCTGGATCCTCGTCCTTGCGATGGCCATCAATACGACGGGATCCTCTTTTTTATGGCCGTTTAATACATTATATATTCATGAATATTTAGGAGAGTCGATGACAAAAGCAGGGATGGCATTGTTCGTCAACTCTGCCTTAGCAATCGTCGGAAACTACTTAGGTGGAAAAGCGTTTGACCGTCTCGGTGGCAAGAAGACGCTTGTCATCAGTGTCATCGGACTTGTCCTGTCTTCCGTTGGCTTGTTGCTATTTCATCAGACGTACCTCGGATACGTCGCGATGCTTGGATTGATTGGATTCGTCGGTGGGATGGTTTTTCCGACGATCTACGCGATGACGGGTGTCATCTGGCCGGAAGGCGGGCGCCGTGCCTTTAATGCGATCTATGTCGCACAAAACGTCGGTGTAGCGCTCGGGACAGCAGTCAGTGGTCAAATCGCTGCCTTTTCGATTCAGTACATCTTCATCGCCAATCTCGTCCTCTACATCGCCTTTGCCATCATTTTGTTAGTCGGTTTATCCTGGATTCAGGCACCAGCGCGGATGCATGCGGCACATGACGAGATCGAAACGACACGCACACCCCTTGCGCGCGGTGCGGCACGGACGATGTTGCTCGTCTCGATCGGGTATGCCTTACTTTGGTTCGTTTATGTGCAATGGCAAGGAACCTTTGCCGTACACACGAAATCGCTCGGTGTCACGATTTCCGAGTACTCGATTCTTTGGACGATCAACGGAGCACTCATCGTGTTCGCACAACCTTTATTAACACCAATTCTCCGGTGGTTTGGAGATGACTTGAAGCGACAATTGATGACCGGTACAGGAATCTTCCTCTTGTCTTATCTGATCGTTCCGTTCGCAGGCGGCTTCAAGATGTTCCTCGTCGCGATGATCATTTTGACGATTGGTGAGATGTTCATCTGGCCAGCGGTTCCTGCTATGGCGGCGAGACTCGCGCCAATCGGAAAAGAAGGAGAGTTCCAGGGATACGTCAATATTGCCGCTTCAGCGGGACGGATGATCAGTCCGACCGTCGGAGGGTTGATCTACGATTTATCCGGTATGTCAGCGGTCTTCTTGACATTGATTGGATTGATTCTGTTAGCAGGCGTCGTATTCCTTCGTGCCATTCCTAAAATCACATCATGAGCATCATCTGTAAGACAGCGGACATTAGATTCGCTGTCTTTTTTTTACATCATTAATGCGCTAATTATAAAACAAATCATTATTAATATGGAATATTTCGGCAAAGAAACGGGTACTTTCTAATCAAGAACTTGAAAAGAAAGTTCATGTGAACGTTGCTTCTTTTTGACTGGAGGTGCACGAATGGAAAGGTGTCAATTCATCACAGATGCCGCAACTTGGACGACACACGTACAGCAACAGCCTCTTGATATCTTCTACAGTCACCAATACGTCACGCTTAACGCTAGACCGTCTGAGCAAGCGGTGTTATTCCGTTATGAAGGTCATGCGGGAACACTGTTCTATCCCTTTTTAAAGCGTCGGATTTTTGATACGCCTTATTCAGATCTCATCACGCCGTATGGCTACGGCGGACCGGAAATCGTCGGTCGCTTAACCGCAACTGAAATGCAGCATGCACGTCTATCGTTTGAAAGGTGGGCGGAGCAAGAATCGGTCGTCTCGGAAATGATTCGCTTTAATCCGTTGACGGGCAATGAACGACTCATGCGTAACTGGACGGAAGCTTCTTTCATCCGTCATACGACGAGCATTGATTTGCGCCCCTCACTAGAAGAAATCATGCAGACGTTCCATAAGAAAACGAGAAGTATGATTCGTAAATCGCTCGCTTCACCGTTAACCGTTAGAACAGGAACACGAGACGATTTATCTGTTTTTTTGGCGTTGTATCATGAAACGATGGACCGGAAGAATGCTTCGGCTCATTACTATTTTACGGCGAGTTATTTTGAGCAATTATTTGAAGCGAATCCACTCTGTGAGCCATTGTTACTGATTGCGGAAATCGACGGAAAACCTGTTGGTGGATACTTCGTATTGCTCGGAAAAGAATATGCCCACGGTCATTTGATTGGTTGTAAGCGGGACGAAGCGAAGATGTTCCCAAATCAACGACTTGAGTACGAAGCGATTCTTCAGGCGAAAGCACGCGGTCTCGTCGAACAACATCTCGGAGGTGGATATCAAGAACGGGATAGTCTCTTTGAGAGTAAATGCCGTTACACCGGGTACCGTTTATTTGAGTATCATCAAGGAAAATCGATTCTTCAACCAGCCATATACGATCAGTTGTGTATACGATACGGGTCAGATGCTAATTCGGATTATTTTCCGGCTTACCGACAAACCAGTGTCCAAATGGCGACAAGTTAAACAGTAACTAAATGAAGAAGGTGAAACGACTACATCGTGTAGTCGTTTTTTTGATATGCTGAAATCATGATAGATCAATTGAGGGGGATGTGTCTTGAAAAAACGAGGTCTTATTTTTGATATGGATGGGGTCATCTTAGATAGTGAAATCCGCTACTTTGAGGTCCACCAGCAGATGTTCAAAACGTTATCGATTCCGCTCGATCCGGTTCAGTATGCGACATTCATGGGGAAAACAGGAGATGAGATGTGGGAAGAACTTGTCGCGCAACACGAGCTCCCAGAAACAGCGAGTGCTTTACTTGAGGAAGAACATCGCTTGTTTCAAATTCATGCAAAACCAGAGGCGTGTGGTTTAAAAGAGGGAGTCAAACAAGTCATCGAACAAGCGACGTCTCTTGGTTACGATATCGGGATCGCTTCTTCGAGTTCGCTTCAAAAAATCGAACGCGTCATCCGTCATTACGAGCTTCCAATCACGCATTACGTCAGTGGGGAAGAAGTCGTGCGTTCGAAGCCGGATCCTGCGATTTTTCGACTTGCGGCATCACGAATCGGGCACGCACCTGAGAATTGTCTCGTCATTGAAGACGCTGCAAACGGGATGATCGGCGCAAAAGCAGCAGGTATGGAAGTGATTGCGCTTCTTGATGACCGGATGCCAGCGCAACGCTTAGAACAAGCAGATCATATTGCGCGATCGCATGCGGAAATCGAGGAAATTTTACGGAAGCGTTGACGCTTGAGGAAGAAACAGATTACACTAGGAAAAGATAGTCAAATGCATGGAACTGAAGTAGTAGGGGAAAGGTGCCGTCAAGAGAGCTGGTGGAAGGTGCGAACCAGTCGGTAACAACCGTGAACTCGTCAGGGAGCACGATTCGTGAAGTCGTAGTAGCGAATCCGGTCCTTCACACCGTTATCTGTGAATCAAGCGGTCTGTCATAGACAGACAACGTGGGTGGTACCGCGGAAGCCAAACCGGTCTTTCGTCCCTATTCCTAGGGGCGGAGGACCGGTTTTTTTTAGATTAGAGGAGGAAAAGACATGCCGTACAATCATCGCGAAATTGAACCAAAATGGCAGGCGCGTTGGGATCAAGACAACGCCTTCGTCACGACAGAAGATCCAGAAAAAGAAGGGTTTTATGCCCTTGATATGTTCCCGTATCCGTCAGGTGCCGGACTCCACGTTGGACACCCGGAAGGCTACACAGCAACGGACATCCTCGCACGGATGAAACGGATGCAAGGATACAACGTCTTGCACCCAATGGGTTGGGATGCATTCGGGTTACCAGCAGAACAATACGCCCTCGATACAGGGAATGACCCACGTGAATTCACAGCGAAAAACATCGAGACGTTCAAGCGTCAGTTGAAAGAACTTGGATTCTCCTATGACTGGGATCGTGAAATCAACACGACGGATCCGAAGTACTACAAATGGACACAGTGGATCTTTACGAAGTTGTATGAAAAAGGACTTGCGTTCGTGGACGAAGTCGCGGTCAACTGGTGCCCGGCACTTGGAACCGTTCTTGCGAATGAAGAAGTCATCGACGGATTATCTGAACGCGGAAATCATCCGGTCGTGCGTGTTCCGATGCGTCAGTGGGTCTTGAAAATCACGGAATATGCGGATCGTCTTCTTGAAGATCTCGATGACCTCGATTGGCCGGATTCTGTTAAAGAGATGCAACGGAACTGGATCGGGAAATCAGAAGGTGCTGAGATCGATTTCACGATTGATGGACATAAAAAACAAGTTACGGTCTTTACGACACGTCCGGACACAATCTTTGGTGCGACGTACCTCGTGCTTGCGCCGGAGCATCCATTCGTAGCTGACATCACGACAGCGGATCACAAGGAAGCCGTCGATACGTACATTTCGCAAGTCCAAACGAAGTCAGACCTCGAACGGACGGATTTAGCGAAGGAAAAAACAGGCGTCTTCACGGGTGCTTTCGCCGTCAATCCAATCTCAGGTGATCGTCTTCCGATCTGGATCGCTGATTATGTCCTTGCTTCTTATGGAACGGGTGCAATCATGGCAGTTCCAGGACACGATGAGCGCGACCATGAATTCGCGAAACAATTCGACTTGCCAATCGTTGAGGTCGTCGCGGGTGGAAACGTCGATGAAGCAGCCTATACAGGAGAGGGCGAACACGTCAACTCGCATATGCTTGATGGTCTTGGAAAACAAGAAGCAATCGAGACGATGATTGCTGAACTCGAAACGAATCAAGTCGGACGCAAGAAAATCACGTATCGTCTCCGCGACTGGTTGTTCAGTCGTCAACGGTATTGGGGTGAGCCAATCCCAGTCGTTCATATGGAAGATGGTTCGATGAAGACGCTTAGCCAAGAGGAATTACCGCTCGAACTTCCAATCATTCCGGAGATCAAGCCGTCTGGTACAGGCGAATCACCACTTGCGCTTGCGGAAGACTGGTTGGATTATACGGATCCTGAAACAGGAATGAAAGGGCGTCGCGAGACGAATACGATGCCACAATGGGGCGGAAGCTGCTGGTATTATCTTCGTTTCATCGATCCGCACAATGAAGAGGCGATCGCGGATCCAGAAAAATTAAAATACTGGCTTCCAGTCGATATTTACATCGGTGGTGCGGAACACGCCGTTCTCCACTTATTGTATGCACGCTTCTGGCATAAAGTCTTGTATGATGCAGGCGTCGTGCCAACAAAAGAACCATTCCAGAAGTTATACAACCAAGGGATGATTCTTGGAGAGAACAACGAGAAAATGTCGAAATCACGCGGTAACGTCATCAATCCGGATGAAATCGTTAAATCGCATGGTGCGGATACGTTACGCTTGTATGAAATGTTCATGGGTCCACTCGATGCATCAGTTGCCTGGTCTGAGAACGGACTTGACGGTGCGCGTCGTTTCCTCGATCGTGTCTGGCGCTTGTTCGAACGGACAGCAGACATTCAAGATGTCACAGAAGTCGATGCTGACTTCGAACGGACATACCACCAGACGGTCAAGAAGGTTACGGAAGACTTCGCGAACATCCAGTTCAACACCGGAATTTCGCAACTCATGGTCTTCGTCAACGAAGCAAACAAACAGCCGGTGCTTCCGCGTCACTTCCTTCGTGGGTTCATCCAATTGTTAACACCAGTTGCACCGCACCTTGGTGAGGAACTCTGGGAACAACTTGGATTTGAAGAGACATTGACGTATGCGGCATGGCCAACATTCGATGAATCGAAACTCGTCAGCGATACGATGGAATTCGTCATTCAAGTGAACGGAAAAGTTCGCTCGAAAATCGAAATCAACATCGACGCGACAAAAGAAGAAATCGAGGCACTTGCCTTTGCCGACGAAAAGACACAAGAATGGATCGGCGACAAGACGGTTCGAAAAGTCATCGTCGTACCGAAAAAATTAATCAACATCGTAGCAAATTAAGCCATAGCCCCTTTCATTCGTTTGACGCGAATGGAGGGGGTTTCTTCATTTCCGTCGCAAGTCCGCTTTTTTTTTGAACGTCCTTCTGCTACACTGAATCAGAAACCGAGAAAGAAAGGCGATTACCATCAATGAAACGATCTTATATAGTCTATACAACGATTTTTGCCGTCGTTTCGGGTTTGATTCTTTGTGTACTGCTCGTCTTCTCAAAACCAGAGACGATGTCGCGTATTCAGGAAACGTTCGCGAAAATCGAGACGCAATCGAAGCATCAGGCAGCTGTCAAACAGGTGCCGACGAAAACGCCTTCAGCTATTCCGAATCCGGAAGAACCATTAATTAAGAATGTCCAGCAGATGTTATATGATGATTCCATCGGGTCGTACCTCGTCGTCACAGACGATTATCGTTTCTTTGAAATTAGTGGAACAGGTGAGAGGATCAATGCCTCCTTCCAATTAGAAGAAGGGAAATTACTTCTTTCTGGCCTCGATGGCATGACACTCGTTGACGGAGAGACCGTCGCTTTATTGACATCGAATCAGATTCTCGTGACAATCACGCGAAAAGATGGTGTCTGGAGCGAAGAAAAACGTGAAAAAGTACAGGGGACGACGATTCGAGACAGTTTCCATGGGCTTGGATATGATGCGAAGAAAAAGGAATTCTATACGATCAATCATATCCGTGCAATCGGACGTGTGGAATTGACTCGTTTCGCCATGAAAGAGGATAAAATTAAGATTGATCCAGATGCGTCGGAAAAGAAAAAACGGGCTTTAAAGAAAAAGCAAAAGCCGCCGTATTTATCGATCGTAGAACGAAGTAAAATTGAACCGGCGAATGGGATGCGAAGTGATGCGAAGAAAGTATTCGAATCCGACTTCCGACCAATTGGTCTTGCGGAACGACAAGGACGCATCTACACACTTGATTCAGAAGCACTCTATCTCTATTCGATTGATCAGAAAGATCAGACGATCACGGGAGAGACGGCAAGTCCAAAGGTCTATGGTTCAAAAGGGATTTTCGTACAGGATAATGAATTGTTTGCCTTAGTCGAGACAGATAAGTTTTCGAGCCGATCGTTCACACCGATTGACTGATGCATAAAAAGAAAAGACCCGATTCTTCTGATTAACACAGACGAATCGGGTCTTGTTCATATTAAGAGACAGTGTCACGTGCCATTTCTGCAGCGTGGCTACCGGCGCAATGACCCGTCACGAACGCGGCTGTAATGTTGTATCCACCCGTATAGCCGTGAATATCAAGAATTTCACCAGCGAAGAATAACCGTTCGGCTTTTTTTGACATCATTGTTTTTGGATCAATCTCTTTGATCGAGACGCCGCCACCCGTGACGAAGGCTTTATCGAAATCGAGCGTTCCCGTTGCTCTGAGTGGGAATCGTTTCAATTGTTGGAGGAAGTCCGTCCAGTCTTGTTTCTTCACTTGTGTACAGACTTCATCGCCAAAGCCGATTCGAGCGAATAGGAGTTCAAGCAACCGTTCTGGTACGAAACCACGAAGAGCATTGCGGACTGTTTTCTTCGGATTTGCGGCAATGGCTGCTTGGAAACGTTCCGTTAAGGCACCGAGGGATTCGTCCGGGAAGAGATCAATCGATAGATGAACGATCGTTTCTTTCGAACGTTTGCGTTCTTTGATCGTATATTGGCTACACCGTAAAGCAATCGGACCACTTAAACCGAAGTGTGTGAACAGTAGATCACCTGTATGTGTCTTGATCGCCTTATCTTTTTTACCGTGGACCGTTAGAGCGACGTCACGCAGCGACAGCCCTTGTAATGTTTTTTCGTGAATGAACGTATCACCTAACAGAATCGGAACTTCCGTTGGGAAGAGTTCCGTGATCGTGTGACCCGCTTTTTCAGCCCACGGATAGCCGTCACCCGTTGAACCGGTATGCGGAACAGATTGACCACCGACCGCGACGATACAACTTTTCGCTTCAAGACGCATGCCATTCTCTAATATGACAGCTGCAAAAGAACCATCCGGATGGAAATCGAGCGTAGCGACTTGCGCATCCGTTTGAATCTCGGCACCATGCGCGCGGATTTGATCGATCAATACACGAACGACATCCGCTGCCTTATCTGAGACAGGGAACATCCGACCGTTGTCCTCTTCTTTAAGTGCGACGCCAAATCCTTCGAAGAGTTCGATGATCGATTCATTGTTGAATTGAGAGAAGGCGCTATATAAGAAACGTCCGTTTCCCGGGATCGACTGGACGAGCTCGTCGAGTGGTTTTCGATTCGTGACGTTACAGCGTCCGCCGCCAGAGATTGCGAGCTTCCTTCCTAATTTATTCCCTTTATCGAGCAGGAGTGTTCGAGCTCCAGCTTGTAAGGAGGCGAGCGTTGCCATCAAGCCGCTCGGTCCGCCCCCGATTACGATTACATCGTACATATGGTCACCTCATTCATAGAATTCTGCTTGTTTCACTTTAGCAGAAGTTGCGACTGTAAACAAACCGTCTCTTTCAATTCCAGAAAGACAGCGGTATAATGATTTGCAATTGTGTACGAGAGAACTTGTATAATGAGACAGTCATGATTAGAGTGTCGAGTTTAAAAATTAGAAAGCGTGAGGGATGTTACCATGTCCACAGTCAACAATAAACAGTCCACTTCTCCCGGTAATGCGGGATTCGTTCGTGGGACGATGCTCCTATCCGGTGCGTCACTGATTTCCCGCGCACTAGGTTTGATCTACCTCTTTCCATTCCAGTTCATGGTCGGTGCTACAGGTATCATGTTTTATACGTATGCCTACAACTATTACACGATCATGATTGGTGTCGCGACAGCGGGAATTCCCGTTGCCGTCTCAAAATTCGTCGCCAAGTATAATGCGCTTGGGGAATACGATACGAGTGAGCGATTGTATCGATCGGGTTTGAAAATCATGTCCTTGACCGGCGTTGTTTCTTTTCTCGCCTTATTCTTCCTCGCTCCGTATTTAGCCCACCGAGCGATTCCGGGTGGGGACGTCGATTCAGCGGCATACGTCGATGCCGTCACGATGACGATTCGAGGAGTCAGTTTTGCTTTACTCTTGATTCCGCCGATGAGTATGACGCGTGGATACTTCCAAGGATATCAATCGATGGGACCGACCGCGATTTCACAAATCTTAGAACAAATCGTCCGAATCATTTTCTTGCTCGCAGGAGTCAGCATCGCCATCTATCTCTTTGATTCTGGGGTAGCATGGGCAGCGACGATTGCAACATTCAGCGCATTTATTGGAGCAATCGGAAGTATAGTCGTTCTGATTTACTATTTCCGTAAACGTGCGAGTGGATTACGAGAACTCCGTGCAACTCAAACCGTCCGTTCGCCGGATCGCCCGTTAACGGATTTGTACAAAGAGTTGTTAGCCTATGCGATTCCAATCGTCATGGTAGGCGTTTCGACGCCGCTTTATCAAGTCATCGACCAGAATACGATGAATGCAGCATTACAAAGTATCGGTTATACACTCGAAGCTGCTGGAAATGCAACGGCCTATCTGATTGCGGATAGTCATAAAATCGTTCTGATTCCAGTATCTGTTGCGACTGGATTATCGCTGTCTGCGACGCCACTGTTGACAGCGTCATTCACACAGGGAGATATGCGGAAAGTACGGGCTCAAATCTCGCAGATTTATCAACTCGTCTTCTTTATTACGATTCCGGCAGTCGTCGGGATGATTCTCCTCAGTGAAGAAACGTTCCATGTGCTCTTCCCGAAAGATCAGGCAGCATGGGTCTATCTCTTAAGTTATGCGCCAAGTGCGTTGTTCCTCGCCTTGTATTCGGTCACAGCGGCAGTCCTACAAGGAATCAACCGGCAATACTTCACGATTGTTGCGACGATTGCCGGACTACTTGCGAAGTATCTCTTGAATGCACCGTTGATTCATTTAACAGGTGACGGGACAGGTGCCGGTTATGCAACGATCATCGGTTACCTTGTTGCGACGGGATTGATGTTCTTCCGAATCACACAAACAGTGAAGTTTCCATTCAGTACCGTCTTGCGCCGGACATCGTTAATTCTAATCATTAGTGCGTTGATGGGGGCGGTTGTCGCGCTCGTGAAGTGGGGAATGGTGTCCTTCTTACCAGAGACGACATGGGCATCTCTGTTGATCCTGATCATCGGTGCGGTAGTTGGAATCGTGATTTTCGCTGGACTTTCGATTTGGAGTGGTTTAGCAGAGGTCATATTAGGGCGTAAATTTTCATTGAAACGAGGACGAAATCATGCGTCTAGATAAATTGTTATCCAACATGGGGGCAGGCTCCCGAAAAGAAGTAAAACTTTTGCTCAAGGCAGGGGCAATTCAAGTCGATGGTGAGATCGTTCGTGATCCGAAACAACATGTCGATGTCGAGTCACAACAGGTTCTGATGTACGGCGAACCGGTCACGTATCAAAAATACATCTACTTGATGATGAATAAACCACCGGGTGTCATTAGTGCGACGGAGGATAAACGAGATGAGACCGTCATCGATCTGTTGTTTGAAGACGTGACGTATTTCAAACCGTTTCCGGTCGGACGACTTGATAAGGATACAGAAGGTTTGTTGTTACTGACAAACGATGGAGCGTTCAATCATGCCTTGATGTCTCCGAAAAAACACGTTGAAAAAACGTATTACGCGGAAGTGACAGGTGTATTGACGCAAGAAGACGTCGAGGCAATTGCGGCAGGCGTCACCTTAGAAGACGGTTATCAGGCAAAGCCAGGAAAACTCGTCATCTTATCGACGACAGAAACAGATTCAACGCTTGAATTGACGATCACGGAAGGGAAGTTCCATCAAGTCAAACGGATGATGCTTGCCCTAGGTAAAGAGGTCACGTTCTTGAAACGGCGCTCGATTGGTCGTTTAGAGCTTGATTCGGCACTTGCACTCGGGGACTACCGTGAACTGACACAAGAGGAATTGTCGTTATTTGATTGGCAACCTGAATAAGCAAAGCAAAAAGGCGGTGGAATGAATGTACATTCCATCGCCTTTTATTGTGGGATTTAATTATTGATTACGTAGTGCTTCTGCGATCGGATAAGGACCGCTGAGTACTTCGAATACACGAGATTGTGTCGGATGATCAATCAAGTGAACGAACAGCGCTGCCACATCGTCACGAGACACCTTACGATCTTCGTATGAATCAAAATGCTCTTTCGTTTCAACAGTACCTGTTGGGTCATCGTAGCTGAGCGGACCAGGACGGACGATTGTATAGTTGAGTCCACTTTCTTTGAGGTGAGCGTCTGCTGCTGCTTTCGATTCAAGATACACTTTTAGTTCGCCTTTCGGTTCTTCCGTACCGACTGAACTGAGCATCAGGAAACGATCGATCCCGTTGGCTTTTGCTGCATCGATGACTTTGATCGCACCTTCCTGATCGACGGCGCGTGTCAATTCGTCCGATGCGCCACCAGCACCCGCTGCAAAGATGACGACGTCCGCGTTACTGATGACGCCACTGACATCCTTCGTCAAATCCCCAAGTCTGACTTCAGATGCGCCGAGTGCAATCAAATCGTTGATTTGATTTTCTTCCCGTACGACCGCGATCGCTTGGTGATCTTCTTGTTTAGCGATCAATTCGACCATCTTGCGTCCTGTCGTTCCGTTTGCTCCAATGATTAAAATATTCATTCTCATCATCTCCTTCTCCCAATAGCTATACCCTACGTTTTAAAAAAGATAACAAAAAAAGACGCGAAGAATCGCGTCATCGAAAGATATACATAGTGAAACAGTGGATCAACCCGCTTGCTTTTGTTTCTTACTCGACGTCCATGTACCGCGTCGAGGGCTCACAATGAGATTGTTGTATTCAAGCACGTTCAAATCCCGCTGGACGGTCCTTGAAGTGATGCCAAACTCTTCAACCAACTCTGCTGTCGTAGTAGCTCCGTTCTCTTGGATGTAGAGATAGATCGATTTAATCCGGGTCAACATACGGTCTGTAGAATCTTTCATTGGTATAACCACTCCCCCAATGGATAGAATAGTGTTCTAAAGCTTCGGGTGACAAAAGACAATGCAATATCCAGTTGTTTCGCCTTTAGTATAACGTTTTGATATTAAAATGCAAGTAATTTAACCGAACGTTTTCATAAAAAATATATTCAAATGGTTTGTAAAGTCGATAATTTAGGTTTTATTTTATATTAATGTTCGTCATTTCAATAAATAAAAAAGAAAACAGAATTTGGATGTTCGTATCTGAACGAATATTCGCTATACTAGGAAGGTGTATAGGAAACGAATCCAAAACCCGTAATGAAGGAGCGAAATCAGATGGTGAATTGGAAAGAGGAAGTACTCGCACGTCGCGAGGACTTATTAGAAGATTTAAAAGAATTATTACGGATTCCGAGTGTACTCGACGAATCCACGATCGAAGAGGGCGCGCCGTTTGGTCATGAAGTCAAACGTGCCCTCGATTGGATGCTCGCGACAGGGGAACGCGATGGGTTCACGACAAAAAATGTCGATGGGTATGCAGGACATTTGGAATATGGTCAAGGGGAAGAGTTACTCGGTATTCTTTGTCACTTAGACGTCGTACCAGCTGGTGGCGATCACTGGACATACGGTCCATTCAACCCGACGCTTGTAGATGGAAAACTGTATGCACGTGGAGCAATCGATGATAAAGGACCGACGATGGCAGCTTATTACGCTTTGAAAATCGTCAAAGAACTTGGCTTACCACTCTCGAAGCGCATCCGTCTGATTGCAGGAGGGGATGAGGAGAGTGAATGGCGTTGTGTCAATCATTACTTCAAACATGAAGAGATGCCCACACTTGGTTTTGCACCAGATGCCGACTTCCCGATCATCAATGCGGAAAAAGGACTCTATGATGGGTTATTGATTCAAGGGAAACCAGCGCAAGCATCTGATACAGGCTACCATCTCGTTCGTTTTGAAGGTGGCGAACGTCCGAACATGGTTCCAGGTCATGCCCAAGCGCTTCTTCGTGTCGTCGAAGTAGGAACGCTTGAGACGGATTTCCATGCTTATCTTGAAGAACAAGGTTTGACGGGAACAGTCAAGCAAGAAACGGAAGGTCTCATACTTGATGTCAATGGTGTCGCAGCCCATGCGATGGAGCCGGACAATGGTAAAAATGCTGCTTTACATTTGGCACGTTTCCTCAATACGCTTCACTTGGATTATAACGGTCGTCGTTACATTCAACTCGTGACGCATATGTTCCGGGATTCTCGCGGTGTAGCGATGGGTGTCGCTGCTTCAGACGAGACAGGTGACTTAACGATCAATGGCGGTGTATTCCGTTACGCCGAAGAGCAAGGAACGGCATCAATCAATATCCGTTACCCGTATACAGCAGACTTCACGGAACGTTTGCAAATCATCAAGGAAGCCGCGGCAGGATATGGTTTTGAATTGCAGACGCGGACGCACATGACACCGCACCATGTTGATCCAAACCATGAATTGATCAAGACGCTAAGTGCCGTCTATGAGCGCCATACGAACCAATCAGCTGATCTGATAGCAATTGGTGGCGGCACATATGCGCGTTCATTGACGGCGGGAGTTGCTTTTGGTCCAGTCTTCCCGGGTGGTCCTGAAGTTGCTCACCAAGTCGATGAATATGTTGATTTTGATGAACTATTGCTTGCTGTCGCAATCTATGCAGAAGCGATTTATGAGCTCGCAAAATAATGATTGATGATCCCCGCATCGTAAAGATGGGGGGATTGCTTCTTGAAAGGAAGTTCCGTGTGAAAAATCGTCAAACCTATCATTTCCAAGCCTTATATTTCTTTATTTTCTTTGGACAAGGAGCACTCATTCCGTATCTCGCGCTTTATTTCTCAAACGACGCGTTCGGACTGTCGGCTTCAGAGATTGGAACAATCGTTGCGATTGGACCGATTCACTCCATTTTCCTACAACCTGTTTGGGGAATCGCGGCGGACCGACTCGGAAAACCGAAACGACTCTTGCTCGTCGCGATGCTTGCTGCCGGTATTTTTACACTCAGTTACTTACTGACGTCTGCTTATCTACTTTTATTATTGATTTCTTGCGTTTGGGCGTTGTTCCAGTGCGCGCATATTCCGCTCGTGGATACATTAGCGATCGAGTACACGCGAAAGCGTAAAGTGGATTACGGCGCTTTACGTCTTTTCGGCTCAGCAGGGTTCGCTTTAGCTGTTTTCATTCTTGGGCAAATCACTGAGGGTGGCGGACTAAATCTGATTTTTTATGCAACCGGTGCAGCATGGGTTCTCGGTTTCCTTGTGCTGATCGGTATTGAAGAGACGGGCAGCGTGCATGTTTCACATCAGCAACCCGTACCGTTAAAACAGCTCTTTTCGAATCGACGCTTCCTGTTGTTCCTAGCAGGGGGGAGTTTGATCTTCGGACCCATCTTCGCCAACAATTATTACTTTGGCAGTTACGTCACGATTCGTGACGAGACGACGGCACTCGTCGGAACATTATTCTTCGTCGCCGTTCTGTGCGAAATTCCGTTCATGCGCATCGCCTCGCGTCTGTTATTACGATTCGGAGCGATTCCGGTTCTTGTATTCGTTTCCTTGTTGTCGGCTGCGCGGACGGCGATGATTGCTTTAGAACTTCCAATCGTCATGCTGTGGGTATTATCTGCTATGCAAGGAATGATCGTTGGTCTGTTGATCCCTGTCGCCTTAGATTATGTGCGAACTCTCGTTCCAGAGACGATGGTCGCAACAGCCGTCAGTACATATATGGCGACGACGACGGGACTCGCGACAGCGTTGTTTAATCTGATGAGTGGTTTTGTACTCGAGGAGAGTACAATCTATACCGTCTTTTGGGTATATACAAGTAGTAGTATCCTAGGCGCGATTCTGTATGGTATCAGTGGTCGTATGAAGGAGTGAGCGCGACGATGAGACAAGAACGACACTTTTTCATTGCTTTGCCGATCCCTTCTAAAGATTTGGCAAATCTTGCTGAACGGTTATCGCTACCTGAGTACTTTCGTAACGTCTATACGTTAGAAGAGTATCATCTAACACTTCGTTTTTTCGGTCCATTGGAGGAAAAAGAACAGCAGTCGTGGAAACAGCAGTTACAGCAGATCGCGCGTACGATGGAACCGTTCGTGCTACGATTCGATCGTTTGATCACGTTCGGTCGGGATGAACGACCACGCGTCGTAGGATTTGGAACGGAATCGGAAGAATTGTTTCAATTAGTGGAACAGATTGATCCGAATTCGACCAGACCATTCGTTCCGCATGTCACGATCGCGAAAAAGTGGCGCGCTGAGGCAGCCGAATGGAAGACGAGTCCGATCCGATCAATAGAGTGGACTGTTCGTGAACTCGTTCTATTTGAAGTACGACCAGAGGTTTCACCGCGATATGAGCCGGTTTATCGGATTCATCTAGGTGAAGAGGAATGAGGTGATCCCCATCGCAATTTTGATGAAACTATATGACTTAGATAGTCGATTTGAAAAAAATCCGCTAGAGATGACGAAACGATTTGTTGAACACCAGGCACTTGATTATACGAACGTTTATCGCAAATGGGAGACAGGAGAATTGTTTCCAGGGGAGACGCTTATCCGTCCGAAGAAGTGGTGGCAAGTGATGAAAAAAAGTGAAGTCATTCAACTTCCGGGTAAACAATTATCTCGAAGAGCGTTTGATAAATGGTACAAAAAACGTCTCGAGTTACAAAAACTCTTGAACGTCGCTGGCGGAGCAGGGGAGGAGGACATTTGGCGGATTCCATTAAAACGTCATTTAGACTTTTATCAGATGTTGCATCTACTAAATGAACAATATGCGATGTTTTATCGGGCGGTCATTCACTATCAAGTCGGAGAAGTCGAGTTGAGTCCATTTGTCGTCGGTCCGTCCGCGATCTATATCATGGAATGGCTCGATGGTGAAGAGAGTATTTATCATATTCGACGAGATAAGTTGTGGCGGGAACAACCGTTCAAAGCATCTGTGAAACAGATTTTGAACCCGAATATCAGTTTAAAACGAACGGAAGACATTTTGCATACGATTCTTGGACGAGATTACGATTTACCGATCGAACGGGTCATCTTAGCTCCAAGTGGTTATTTTGATAAGATTCCAAAAGAAACGACGACGACGTATGTCAATAAAGTGGATTTTCCTAAATGGTTGAATCGTATGAATGGGAATGCGACTCATACAAAAGCTGCTCAAATGCGTGTGTGTGAAAAAATCCTAAAGGAAACCGTATCGATTCCGTTTCAAATGGCGATCCAAAGTGAGGAACAGTCACGCATTCAAGAGTAAGGGAGGGAGCGACGGCATTGTCGTTGCGAAAGAGATGACAAACCAAGAAGTAGCGATACCAGTGATCCGGGCGGAGTTCTCATCGTTCCAAAGCATCCGAGTCGAGGTCGAAGGCAATCCGTCAATCCACTGGTCGCTTGAATGTGATGGACAATCACTTGCGATCCAGCAAGTCGAAACACACCGTGAGGAACAACTGGTGATTTATGAATTGACGGTTCTGGAACCGGTCGAGCTCGAATGCCGATATGAGGTGTTCGGAGCAGGGAGGTCGATTCGCGTCGTTCCTGACCGGTTAGTCCGGACGGAAGCGTTCGAGCGCAAGTACCGTTACGAAGGGAAGCTCGGTGTCTGGGAAGAAAAGGGTACATTTCACTTTGCTGTTTGGTCACCGGTCGCAGAACGGATCATGTGTGTCGTGTACGATCAAGATGAACGGTTGCTCGGAAAGTACGAAATGGAGCGACACGAGCAAGGTGCTTATCATCTTCAACTGGAACAAGATATCGCAGAGTGCTGGTATCGGTATGAAGTGACGACATACCTTGGCACACAAGAGGTCGTTGATCCGTACGCTAGTGCGATATCGGAGAATGGTCGATACGGTGTCATCGTTGACGTCGAACGGACGATGACCAAGTGGTTCCCGAAGCGTGTCGCGCGTCCTCTGTTCGTCAAACCGTCAGACGCTGTCATCTACGAAGCGAATATCCGTGATTTCACGATCGATCACTCAGCTGGTTCAAGTTATCCGGGTCAATACACAGGGATGACGGAACGAGGAACGCGCTCTCCTCGAGGTCATGCGACGGGACTTGATTATCTCCTGGATCTCGGGATCACCCATCTGCAATTGCTACCAGTCCACTTTTTTGAGACGACCGATGAACGGACGCGGTCTCCATATAACTGGGGATACGACCCAATGCTTTGGTTCGGGCTAGCTGGGAGTTATGCGAGTTCGGTTGAACCACTCGTTCGCGTCAGAGAATACGCGGAAATGGTAGAGCGACTCCATGAAGCAGGCATTCGTGTCACATTCGATGTCGTCATGAATCACGTCTTCATTCGAGAACGCTCCTCTCTCGAACAGCTTGTCCCTGGTTATTATTTCCGCTACGAAGTAGACGGAACACTATCGAACGGAACAGGTGTCGGAAATGATACCGCATCTGAGCGATTCATGATGCGCCGTCTGATCGTTGACTGTTTGACGTACTTTGCTCGAGTCTACCGGATTGATGCCTTTCGATTTGATTTGATGGGGATTCATGATATTGAGACGATGAATGATGTTCGTGCGGCGCTCGATGCGATTGATCCAACGATTCTGGTGTATGGAGAAGGGTGGGATCTCGCGACAGCGTTACCGGAACGATTAAAGGCGATGAGTGCCTCCGCTGCGCAAATGCCGCGGATCGCCCATTTTAATGATGTGTTCCGTGACGCGTTAAAAGGATCGACGTTCAGTGAATTCGACCGAGGTTTCGTTGCGGGAGATGGCTGGAAGGAAGGGGAGGTCCGAAACGGGATTGCGGGAAGTGTCCATATCGACAATCAAACGTACGGACGTTTTCCGGAACCTACCTATTCCATCAATTACGTCGAGGCGCACGACAATCATACGTTATACGATAAATTAAAGTTATCTTGTCCAGAGGCAGATGAACAGCAATTATTGCGGATGAGTCGCCTAGCTCAGACGATTGCCTTGTTTGCGCAAGGGATTCCGTTTCTTCACGCAGGTCAAGAATTCTTACGCACGAAACAAGGTGTTGAAAACAGCTATAACGCACCAGACGAGATCAATCGAATGGACTGGGAACGGCGGGATGATCATCTGTCCCTTGTCACATACATCAGGACGATTTTGCAGATTCGTAGAATGCATGGCGGATTCCGGTTGCACCGAGCGAATCAGATTCGCGAGTTGCTTCATTTCATCGACTTACGTCCGGGTGTCATTGCTTATGAACTTGGAGCGGTCCACTCGTATGATGCATGGCAACGCACGCTCATCGTTTACAATACGACGCGCGAAATCGTTGAAGTCTCACTTGATCATTCGCGCTGGAATGTGCATGTACAAGGGGATGAGGCCTCGGTCGACCCGCTTCTGAAAGGTGTCGACAGGATTCAGGTCCTTCCGTTGTCAACGACGATCGCAACGTGTTAAGATAAGCATTGTGCCTTAGGCAAATCTACTAAAAAAGTTGAGCGGATTATAATGGAATTAGATATTTTAGATGCGCTTGGTGAAGGCTGGACCCTTACGCCAGCAGGTGGAATCACAGGAGAAGCGTACATCGCTTCAACCGGACAATCGAAGTTGTTTTTAAAACGAAATTCATCGCCGTTTTTGGCGATTTTATCCGCAGACGGAATCGTTCCGAAGTTATTATGGACGAAACGGATTTATAGTGGGGACGTCATCAGCGCCCAACAGTTCATTGAAGGCGACGAGTTAGAGCCCGAAATGATGGAACGTCCTGAAGTAGCACGTTTGCTTGGGAAAATCCATGATTCGAAGGAATTACTGTTCATGCTACAACAGCTTGACCAGCGCCCGATCGAACCTGATGAGTTATTGCGACAATGTCGTTTGTACTTTCAACCGGATGATTTAGAGGATCCGGAGCTCGTGGAACATGCGATGGTTTACCTCGAACAAAATCTGGAGCAGGTAAGAACGGATGAGCAGGTCGTTTGTCATTCAGATTTGAACCACAATAACTGGTTGACGGGAGCAGACGGTCAACTCTATCTGAACGATTGGGATGATGCGATTATTGCTGACCGTGCGTACGATCTTGGAATGATGTTATATAGTTATGTCGACGAAGCGGCTTGGCCAGAATGGTTCGAACATTATGGACATCCTTTGACGAGTGATCTGAAACAACGGATGCACTGGTATGTCGTAGCGCAAGCAGTATTGTCACTCTACTGGTATGAAGATACGCGTCATCCGGATGTCGACGACAGTTATCATTTTCTTGAACAGCTACTTGAATACTCAAACGACTAAAAAGCGTGTCATTCCGAAAGGGAACGACACGCTTTTTTGCTTAACCTTCAGCGATTTTAATTTCTTTTTCAATATCATGACTTTCGAGATCTGCCGATCGATAAGCCGCTGTCGTCGGTAGACGTAAATCAAGTTGCGGCTTTTCTTCGAATGTGACGGTGACGTTCTTAACCTGTCTCTTATACACATCT
>NZ_WBYY01000026.1:0-25574 GCF_048985645.1 Exiguobacterium sp. A1_3_1
GACCATCGGTTTGTCAATTTTGTTGACGACGACGATTGGTTGAAGTCCTTGCTCGAGTGCTTTTTTCAAAACGAAACGTGTTTGTGGCATACAGCCTTCACGTGCATCGACAACGAGGATAACGCCATCAACCATACGCATGATTCGCTCAACTTCTCCACCGAAATCGGCGTGTCCTGGCGTATCAACGATGTTGATGCGTGTGTTCTTGTAATCAATTGCAGTGTTTTTCGCAAGAATCGTGATTCCACGTTCCCGCTCGATGTCATTTGAGTCCATTGCGCGTTCTTCGACTTGTTCGTTCGTACGGAACGTACCAGACTGTTTTAAAAGCTCATCGACTAATGTTGTTTTACCATGGTCAACGTGGGCGATGATCGCAACGTTGCGTAAATCATTTCGTACTAATGTTGTCATAGGTGTGTACCTCTTTCTATTCATTTAAATAAATCTTATCATACTTTCGGTCAACTTTAAGAGTATAGCACAGGTAGAGTCCTAATTGGCAATGACTAAGATTCGACATCAGTCCGAAAGCCTTTTCATTATCCTTCATTCACGCTACACTGTTAACGTACTCACGGGTAGAGGGGGAAAAGAACATGCGCCTGCTATTTTTATTACTCGCCATGCTTGCCGTAGGATCCATGGCAGCCATCGGCATCTTCATCGCGGAACAAAACGTCCCGATGACGATCGCCTCTGTCATCTTGATGATTGTTACGATGGGTGCTGGGTTCGTCTTAAAAGCACGTTTACGAAAACAAGCATGAGCAAAAAGGTTCCTTTCGTTCAAGACGAAAGAAACCTTTTTTCAATCCTCTTGTGTTTGTACGAATGTCAACACATCTTCAACGAACGTCTGGCTCCCTGCTAGCACACTCGTTTGTTCGAGAAATGACATCGATTCACCTGTGATCGTTCCGACACGCCCACCGACCTCTTCAATCAACAACTGACCGGCTGCGTAATCCCAAGGCATATTACGCATTGTGATATACCCGTCAACACGCCCTGCAGCTGTCCATGCGAGTTCGAGTGATGCTGCACCGATTGCTCGTACACCTACCGCGTGTCGTACGAGTGGTGCAAGACGATCCGTATTGATTCGACGATTTGGTGTCACCCAGGTCGCGTTCATACAGATGATTGCTTCTTTAACACTCCGCTCCTCGATTTGTGGTAATCGTATGCCGTTTTGATAAGCACCATGCCCTTTGATGACATGGAACAACTCGTCCGCCATGACATCGTAGACGAATCCATAGCGTAACTCACCATCCACCATAATCGCGATCGAGATGGCAAACATTCGTTTTTGACGGATAAAGTTCATCGTTCCATCAATCGGATCAACGAACCAGATCGTGCCTTCGAGTGTATCAGGTCGAGCGATTCGCCCTTCTTCCCCATAAATATGATGATTCGGATAGCGATCTAAAATACCTTGAATCAATAAATCCTCGACGGCTTGATCAATCTCTGTCACTAAATCGCTTTTTCCGGTTTTTTGTTCGACGTGATACGAACCATCAATTTTTTCGCGAATGTACTTTCCCGCTCGTTTGATCAAATCTATCGCATCCAACTCAATCTGCATTTGAGTTCACTCCTTCATCGTTGTTTCCAGCTTCTTCTATAGTAACAAAAAAAGAAAACCAGCGAACAGTTCGCTGGTTGAAGAGTTGATATTTTATTATAAGGTAGAGATTGGAACGTTGAAATCAAGCTTCAAGACGTACCATCTCTTGACGATATTTTTCGAGGCGCTCTTTACTTGCGCCAACAGCTTCTGCGTCACTTGCCACCATCGCATCGTGTAATGTAGCAAGCTCATAATCGATTTCGAGACGCAATACAGGAATGCGTTTTTCTGCATCTTTTCTCTTGTATGCTTCTATCACTTGTTTCACAGTAACCACACTCCTTCGCGGGATAAACAGAGGTTTAATTTGTCAGACAATTGCGACTTATTAGTGGATTGAATCTATAATAGTACGATTCAACTTAGATGTAAAGCATCTAATTTTAAAAAATACAGTTTCACATATTTGTAAGGCCAACGTCTTGTATGTAGTATATAGCCGCTTCCTTTCCACTTTAAACAAATGTTGATCATTTCCCGCACATTTCCAGTCGGATTAAAAGATAAGACTCCTACGCGATCGCATAGGAGTCTTATCTTCATGATCCAATTATTTCTTCATACGAACAATCGGTTCTTCCTGACGTTTTGCTTGTTGCATCGTCCGATAACTCGAGCAACCGGTCTCTTCCATATAAAACTGATCCCACTGTTTTTCCTCGGATTTCGAGGTGACGATTTGCTTGAATTCACGATACGCTTCGAGCAACCGTTGTCGTTCAACACCTGTCTCATACGCTTGCTCGACTAAATTAAAGAAGTCGATGACTTTCACGATTTCTTCAGTCGACCAATCGGAATTGAGCGGATAATTCAATGCCATCATTCCCACTTCCTTTCTGCACTTTTCTATTTTACACGGAAAAGAAGCATAAAACAGTTGCAACCGTCCGAAAACTTGTTATAGTTAGCTTGTTTGATTGTATTTTTATTCGGTTTTAAGGGGGGAAATCTGGTGCAAACAAAAAGCTTAACACAGCTCGATACACCTTTATTCGATGCGCTACTCGCGCATGCGAAACGTCAACCAATTCAATTTCATATTCCCGGTCATAAAAATGGTCAGGGAATGGATCCAGCCTTTCGATCGTTCATCGGTCAGAATGCGCTCGATATCGATTTAATCAATATCGCTCCCCTTGATGATCTCCATCATCCAAAGGCAATCATTAAGGAAGCTCATCAATTGGCAGCTCAAGCCTTCCACGCCGACGAAACGTTCTTTTCCGTACAAGGAACTTCAACGGCCATCATGGCGATGATCATGAGTGTCGTCGGACCTGATGATAAAATTCTCGTTCCTCGGAACGTGCATAAATCGGTGATGTCAGCTATCGTTCTTTCTGGTGCGCATCCGATTTTCATTCACCCTGAATTCGATGAGACATTCGGAATCGCGCACGGCATCACACCAAGCGCGGTAGAACGTGCCCTTGCACTTCATCCCGATACAAAAGCAGTACTCGTCATCAACCCGACCTATTTCGGCGTTGCTGGTGACTTAGAAAGCATCGTCAAGCTTTCCCATAGTAAAGGTATTCCGGTACTCGTCGACGAAGCACACGGCGTCCATATCGCCTTCCACGAAGATATGCCGTTGTCTGCGATGCAAGCAGGAGCTGATCTTGCTGCAACCAGCGTGCATAAACTCGGTGGCTCACTTACAGGAAGCTCTGTCCTGAACGTTCGTCGCGGACTTGTCTCTCCAGATAAAGTTCAAGCAGTGCTCTCGATGTTGACGACGACATCGACATCTTACCTGTTGCTCGCTTCTCTTGACTGCGCTCGGCGTCATCTTGCGATCAACGGTGAAGCGATGAATCGTCGGGCACTTGAACTTGCGACACGGATGCGCTTTGGATTAGCGAAGCTTCCTTATCTCGCTGTTTTCGGTGAATCCGATCTTCATTCGAGTGCGACGTTCGCCTTTGATCCAACGAAAGTGCTTGTTTCCGTCAAAGGGCTTGGCATTTCTGGTCACCTCGTCGAAGAGTTCTTACGTGAAGAACACCGGATCGAAGTTGAACTTTCTGATTTGAACAACATTCTCGTCATCATCACGTCTGGCGACTCAGAAGAGACGATTGATGCCTTTTTACATGCGATGTCATTACTTGTCGCACGTTATCAAAATAATGGCGCCGAGACGACTGATCATTCGATTGTTCTTCCAGACATCCCAGCGCTCGCTCTCAGTCCTCGTGATGCATTCTATGAAGAGACAGAGACGATTCCGTTGGTCGATGCGGTCGGGCGGATTTCAGCTGAATTCATGATGGTATATCCACCTGGTATTCCTATCTTCATCCCAGGCGAAATGATCACGGCAGACAACCTTGCCTATATTAAAGAAAACATCGAAGCCGGTCTTCCGGTTCAAGGTCTTGAAGATCATTCGCTTGAGACGATCAAAGTCATTCAACAATCGAATGCGATTCGGTGAAGACAAGATAAAGCAGTAATCCTTAGTTAATGAGGATTACTGCTTTTTTTGTCATTTCATTCTGCGTACTCATCGTTTGGTGAACAAGGAATGAATGCTGCGAGTGCTTCACCGATTACTTCGACATCCTCTCGTTCAATCGCAAATGTACGAATTAAGACATCTCCATTCAACACATCCTGTTGATCGAGTAACGCTGACTGACCACCGGTTAAACTGACGACAAGTACTTTCCCGAAGAATTGTCCCGTACAGACGACAGCAAAATCATAGCGGGCGAGTGCGGTCGTCCAGCCGACAAAACGAACCTTATCCATTTCCGATACGTAATACAGCTCCTCTAAGGTAGTCACGGATTCCATGTGCGTCCACCCTCTCCGATTTTTACTTTTTCTTTTCCTTTTTTTGTATCAAGACCAAACAAAAAAACACCTCATACACGGTCGGCTCCCCGTGTATGAGGTGTTTCGATATTATTTAATGATGTGGATTGGGCTACCGATTGCAACTTCAGCAGTTTCCATTGCGATTTCACCGAGTGATGGGTGTGCATGGATTGTGAGTGCGATATCTTCAGCTGTCATACCAGACTCGATTGCGAGTCCCATTTCAGCGATCATATCAGATGCGCCTGTACCAGCGATTTGCGCGCCGATCAAGAGACCATCTGATTTACGAGTGATCATTTTCAAGAAGCCGTCTGGCTCGTTGAGTGCAAGTGCACGACCATTCGCAGCGTAAGGGAATTTAGACGCGATGTAATCGAGTCCTTCTTCTTTCGCTTGTGCTTCCGTGTAACCGACTGTAGCGAGTTCTGGATCTGTGAAGACGACCGCTGGAATCGCGCTGTAGTCGAGGTATGCAGGGTGTCCTGCAGCTGCTTCAGCAGCAATTTTAGCTTCGAATGAAGCTTTGTGTGCAAGTGGTGGTCCTGGAACGATATCACCGATTGCGTAGATGTTTTCGTTTGAAGTACGGCACTGATCGTCGATTTCGACAAGACCACGGTCGCTGACTTTGACTTCTGCCATTTCAAGACCAAGATCACCAGTGTTCGGACGGCGACCGACAGTAACGAGGACGTAGTCCGCTTCAACTGTTTGTGCTTCACCGTTGACTTCGAATGTTACTTTAACGCCATCTTCCGACTCTTCCACACTTTGAGCAAGTGCTTCGTTGTGGATTGTGATGTTACCTTTTTGTTTGAGCTTTTTCTTAACGACTTGCGTCATAGCAGGCTCGAAACCAGAAAGGATGTCTTTTGTTCCTTCAAGAATGATGACTTCTGTATCGAAGTTCGCATACGCTGTACCAAGCTCCATCCCGATGTATCCGCCACCGATGACGATGAGTTTTTTCGGGATTTCAGGAAGGTTCAATGCGCCTGTTGAAGAAAGGACGCGTTTTGACCATTTGAAAGCTGGAAGTTCGATTGGAGTCGAACCTGTCGCGATGATACATTTCTTGAATTTGTAAGGAGTCGAAGAATCTTCGTTGATGATACGGACTGTATCTTCTGATTGGAAGTAAGCTTCCCCAACGACAGTCTCGACTTTGTTCCCTTTAAGAAGACCACTAACGCCGCCAGTCAATTTGTTGACGACAGATTGTTTCCAAGATTGAACTTTCGAGAAATCGACAGTTGCATTCTCAGAAGTGATCCCCATATCGCTTGCACCTTTAGCATGCTGGAAGTTATGTCCTGCAGTGATCAAGGCTTTTGATGGGATACATCCAACGTTTAAGCAAACACCGCCGACGTTTTCACGTTCAACGATTGTTACTTTCATACCGAGTTGCGCGCCGCGGATTGCAGCAACGTAACCACCAGGGCCAGCCCCGATTACGAGTAAATCTGTTTCTTGTGCGAATTCACCTACTACCATTGCTTATCCCTCCATGATGAGAAGTTGTGGGTCGTTCAATAGGCGTTTAACTAAGTTAAGCGCGTTTTGTGCAGTTGCACCATCGATGAGACGGTGGTCGAAGCTGAATGAAAGTGCAAGAACTGGTGCAGCAACGATTTCGCCGTTTTTAACGACTGCTTTTTCAGCGATACGGCCGATACCGAGGATTGCAACTTCTGGGTGGTTGATGACTGGTGTGAACCACTGACCGCCAGCAGAACCGATGTTAGTGATCGTGATTGATCCGCCTTTCATCTCTTCGCCAGAAAGTTTACCTTCGCGTGCTTTACCAGCAAGGTCGTTGATGTCGTCAGCGAGTGAGAAGATCGATTTACGATCTGCATCTTTAACGACTGGTACGACAAGACCGTTGTCTGTATCTGCAGCGATACCGATGTTGAAGTAGTTTTTGTAGACGATTTCTTCGTTTACATCGTCGATTGATGCGTTGATTGCTGGGTATTTTTTAGCAGCAGCAGTCAATGCTTTTACGACGAACGGAAGGTAAGTCAATTTCGTACCTTGAGCAGCCGCAACTTCTTTGAAGTTTTTACGGAGTGCTACGAGGTTCGTAACATCGACTTCGTCCATGAGTGTTACGTGTGGAGCTGTATGTTTCGAGTTAACCATTGCTTTCGAAATCGCTTTACGGATTCCTTTGATTTTCTCGCGTGTTTCAAGTTCAGGTTGAGCAGCAACGTATGGCTTAACTTCTGTTTTTGGTGCAGAAGCAGCTGCAGCTGGTGCTTTTTCTTCTGTTGCTGGTGCTTCAGAAGTTTGACCACCGTTTGCGAATGCATCGATGTCTTCTTTGACGACACGACCGTTGTCTCCAGAACCTTGGACTTCACGGATGTCGACACCTTTTTCACGTGCATATTTACGGACAGATGGCATCGCGATGACGCGTTCTGATTTATGGATTTGAACCTCGTTTGGTTTGTCTTCCACTTTTTGATCCGTATCTTGAACGTCTTTCGCGTTGTCTTCAGCTTTTGGTTGCTCTGCTTCTTCAGAAGGAGCAGAACCTTCGCCTTCGACTTCGAAAGTGATGAGGACGTCGCCAACGACAGCTACGACACCTTCGTCAACTTTAACTTCTTTAACAGTACCATCAACTGGTGATGGGATTTCAACGACTGCTTTATCGTTTTGTACTTCAAGAAGAACGTCGTCTTCCTTGACAGTGTCGCCCGCTTTTACGAACCACTTTACGATTTCACCTTCATGAATACCCTCACCGATATCCGGCAATTTGAATTCAAATAAACCCATTTGAATATGCCTCCTTTTAGTTCACTCTTCTAGTCGATTGTTATCTGTAAAAACGGAAGCAAGGAGAGAATGGACCCCTCTCCTTATTTTCCGAAATGCTCTTAGAAATTGTAGACAGTTTTGACTTTCTCAACGATATCTTTGTGATCTGGGATCCAGACGTCTTCACCTTGTGCGAATGGGAAGATTGTATCTGGAGCAGCAACACGAAGAATTGGCGCTTCGAGGTCAAGGATTGCACGTTCTTGGATTTCAGTTGCAACCATTGCAGCGATACCCGCTTGTTTTTGTGCTTCTTGAACGACGACGACACGGTTTGTTTTCTTGACAGAAGCAAGAATCGTATCGATATCGATTGGGCTGATTGTCATCAAGTCGATGATTTCGACGCTGATGTTTTCTTTTTCGAGCTCTTCAGCTGCTTTAAGTGAAGCGTGTACCATCGCACCGTAAGTGACGATTGTTACATCTGTACCTTCACGTTTTACATCAGCTTTTCCGAGTTCGATCGTGTAATCGCCCTCTGGCACTTCACCGCGGAATGAACGGTAGAGTTTCATGTGCTCGAGGAATACGACTGGGTCGTTGTCGCGGATTGACGCGATCAAAAGACCTTTTGCATCGTAAGGTGTTGAAGGAATGACAACTTTAAGTCCTGGTGACTGAGCCATGAGTCCTTCGAGGTTATCTGCGTGAAGTTCCGGTGTTTTAACACCGCCACCGAATGGTGAACGGATTGTAACAGGTGCACTGTATGTGCCGCCTGAACGGTAACGGAGACGCGCAAGTTGTGCTGCGACTGAATCGAATACTTCGAATACGAATCCGAAGAATTGGATTTCCATGATTGGACGGAATCCTGTCAGACTGAATCCGACAGCAAGACCACCAATACCTGATTCTGCAAGTGGTGTATCGAAGACGCGGTCTTCGCCGAGCTCATCTTGAAGACCTTCTGTCGCACGGAATACCCCACCGTTTTTACCGACGTCTTCACCGAACAAGAGAACTTGTTCGTCGCGTTTCATCTCGACGCGCATTGCGTCAGTGATCGCTTGGATCATCGTCATTTGTGCCATGGGTTATTTCGACTCCTTTGCTGTATACTCATCAAGCTGCTCTTGCAGGTTTTGTGGAAGCTTCTCAGCCATCACGTTGATGAAATCTGTAACTTTTTGTTTTGGTTCTTTGTCAGCTTGTGCAAGTGCTTCCTTAACGTCAGCTTTAGCTTGCTCGATGACTTCGTTCTCTTTATCTTCGTTCCAAAGACCTTTTGCTTCCATGAAAGCACGGAAACGGACGAGTGGATCTTGTGCTTGATACTCATCATCCATGTCTTTTGTACGGTAACGTGTTGGATCATCACCAGCGAGTGTGTGTGGTCCGTAACGGTAAGTCAATGTTTCGATCAATGTCGGAACACCGTTGAGTGCTTCAACACGCGCTTGTTTCGTAGCTGCGTATACAGCAAGAACGTCCATACCGTCGACTTGGATACCATTGATACCAGCAGCGACAGCTTTTTGAGCGATTGTTTTCGCCATAGATTGTTTTTCGACAGGTGTCGAGATTGCGAAACGGTTGTTTTGAACGACGAAGATTGCAGGTGCTTTGAAAGCTCCAGCGAAGTTCATACCTTCATAGAAGTCCCCTTGTGAAGAACCACCATCACCTGTGTAAGTGATTGCGACTTGTTCTTTACCGCTTTTCTTAAGACCGAGAGCAACACCAGCCGCTTGAACGATCTGCGCACCGATGATGATTTGTGGCATTAAGACGTTAACACCTTCAGGGATCTTACCACCTGTGATGTGACCGCGTGAGAACAAGAATGCTTTGTAAAGTGGGAAGCCATGGAAGACCATTTGTGGAATATCACGGTATCCAGGAAGAATCCAGTCATCTTTATCCAAAGCGAATTGCGTACCAATCATTGACGCTTCTTGTCCAGCTACTGGAGCGTAGAAACCAAGGCGTCCTTGACGGTTAAGTGAGATTGCACGTTGGTCCCAGATACGTGTGTATACGAGACGGCGCATTAATTCCGTAAGCTCTTCATCCGAGAGGTCTGGCATAGCGTCTTTATTGACGACTTCACCTTTCTCGTCAAGAATGCGGAACGTTTCAAAGTTTTCTTCCACGTTTTTAAACATGTTTACGTTCATCTTTTCACCTCATCCTTTCACTGCGTTCAGCGAAATATTCCTCTGACTGATTTGCCCACATGACAATAGTGTCCAAAAAACGAAGTCCCGTGTGACTATCCTTTGAACATGTGTCTGTGTACCTATTCAGTTGAGTAAACTGTATTATCATGAATCGACACGTTATAGTGTCTTGTTCATTACGTTACAAGTATAAATCTGTAACACCTTAAAATCAAAGGAAATGTTTTATTTTTTTCGCGTTTCACATTGTGAATTCAATCACAAAACTAGAATATTCCATCTTCTGTATCATTCGATATTTTCCTACTGTGTTAGTTGTCATCATTCCCCACTTTCCTATGCTATACTTTTTGTAGACGAAAGGAGTGTTGTTCATGATCACCATGAATGAAATCGTACGCGAAGACGTTCCTGCTCTTCACGAACGGTCAGTAGAAGTGACCTTCCCTCTCAGCGATGAGGATAAGGAAACGATGCGACTCATGCGCGAGTTCCTCGCCAACAGTCAAGATGATGAAATTGCGAAGAAATACGATTTACGAAGCGGCATTGGACTTGCAGCACCACAAATCGGTGTCAACAAGCGCATGTTCGCGATCCGCTTACCGGATGGTGATGATTTGCTGGAATTTGGTATCTATAATCCAAAAATCATCAGTCATTCCGTCGAGCAGACCTATTTAACGGGCGGCGAAGGATGTCTGTCCGTCGACCGTGAAGTCGAAGGACATGTACCGCGCTATATGCGTATTACCCTAACTGGCATCGATCATAACGGAAATCCTATAAAATTACGTTTAAAAGGGATGAAAGCAATCGTCTGCCAACATGAATACGACCATCTAGATGGCGTCATGTTTTATGATCGGATTGATAAAAAAGAACCGTTCAAGGAATACGGCCCTGCCACGTAATACAAAAATCCTCGTTTCCGTTTTCGGAGACGAGGATTTTTTTGAATCAGACTTCCATGATGATCGGCATGACCATCGGATGACGTTGTGTTTTTTCTGTTAAATACGGTGTGAGAGTATCATTGATGACTTGTTTGATGTCCGTCCATTTCGTATTACGGTTCGCGAGCGATTGATCAAGTGAACGCTTGAGTAGACGTTCAGCATCTTTAATCAAATTACCCGATTCGCGCATGTAGACGAAACCACGCGAGATGATGTCCGGTCCAGAGACGAGACGATTCGTCTTCGAGTCAAGCGTCACGACGACGACGACGAGTCCCTCTTCTGAGAGAATACGGCGATCGCGTAAAACGATGTTTCCGATGTCTCCGATTCCTTTTCCGTCGACATAAACCGCATTCGCTTGAATCTTCCCAGTGATAGCGGCTGCATTCGCATCTAATGCCAGTACTTCACCGTTATCCATGACGAAACAGTTTTCTTCCGGTACGCCAGCATCCATCGCAAGCGACATATGCTTCTTCAGCATCCGGTATTCCCCGTGAATCGGCATGAAGTATTTCGGATTCAATAGACGTAACATGAGCAACTGCTCTTGTTGACTACCGTGACCTGATGTATGGATATCATTCAGTTTACCGTACATGACATCTGCACCAGCTTTATATAGCTGATTGATCGTCTTTCCGACAGAAACGACGTTTCCTGGGATTGGTGACGAAGAGAAGATGACGAGATCATCCGGAATGATCGAGATTTGACGGTGTGTTCCGTTTGCGATACGGCTAAGTGCAGCCATCGGTTCTCCTTGTGAGCCGGTACAAAGGATCGTCAACTCATTTGATTTATAACGTTTCATCTCGTTTGGTTCGATGATCGTACCCTTCGGCGCTTTGATGAAATCAAGTTCTTGACCAATCATCATGACCTTGTCCATGCTACGTCCGAAGACGACGATTTTCCGTCCTGCTTCTACAGAAGCATTGACGACTTGTTGCAGACGATAGATGTTCGACGCAAACGTCGCGAAGATGATCCGTCCTTCCGCTTTACGGAAGATGTCTGAGATCGTTTCCCCAACGACACGTTCACTCATCGTAAACCCTTCCACTTCTGCGTTCGTTGAGTCCGATAGAAGACACAATACGCCTTCCTTACCGAGTTCAGCCATTTTAGCTAGATCAGCCGGTTCTCCAACTGGCGTGAAATCGAACTTGAAGTCCCCTGTATGCACGATATTCCCTTGTGGCGTTTTGACGACGACACCGAACGAGTTTGGAATCGAGTGTGTCGTACGGAAGAACGAGATGCTTGTCTTCCGGAACTTGATGACCGAATCCTCATCGATCTCATGCAGTTCCGCGTTGCGAAGCAAACCATGTTCTTCTAACTTCACCTTGATGAGACCCATCGCAATCTTCCCAGCGTAAATCGGTAAGTTCACTTGTTTGAGCAAGAATGGCAGACCGCCAATGTGATCTTCATGACCGTGTGTGATGAAGACGCCTTTGACCTTATCCTTGTTCTTGATCAAGTACGTGTAATCTGGAATGACATAGTCGATTCCGAGTAATTCATCTTCTGGGAACATGACACCCGCGTCAATGACGATGATCTCATCTTGGAATTGAACGACATACGTGTTCTTCCCGATTTCCCCTAGTCCACCGAGTGCGAAAACGGCGGCTTGATGGTTTTTGACGAACTTCATTCGAACGTCGCAACCTTGAAATCAGGATGTTGTTGTTCGTATGTCAAAAATTCTCCGCTGACTTCGCGGATGAACTCGATGTTGATATCTTTGAGGTGGTCAATCGTTGATCGCACGTCACGAATGCTTTCCCCTTCTACATACATTGTTTCTGTCCGTTCACGAACAGGTGCTTCCGAACGAAGCGGTTGGTAAAATACTTTAAAAATCATGCCTAGCAACTCCTTATCAGTACATTGTTTTTTGTCCTTAGTACAGTATACACGATACACGGACTATTTTTCATCCTTATTCCGCATGTTCCCTTCAGGCAACACGCTTTTGGTTATGCTATACTTTCACGTGAACAGGTCATTTTGACCAATTAAAAAGAGAAGGTGAAACCATGGCAAATCAGAAAGTCGTCTTTTTCGATATCGACGGAACCTTATTGCATGATGGTCATTTTGTTCCGGAATCAACAAAACAGGCAATTCGTAAGCTTCAAGAAAATGGTGTCTATGTAGCCCTTGCAACCGGACGCGGACCTGCGATGTTGTCTGGAATCCGTGAACTGCTCAACATCGATACGATTATCGGCTATAACGGGCAAATCGTCGTTCATCAAAATGAAATCATCTACAAACGTCCACAACCGAAGACGGATTTAACGCATTTAACGCAACAAGCGAAAGAAAACGGGCATACACTCGTTTATCTTGGCGAAACAAAAGGCTTCACGACGAAATCAAATGATGTTCATGTCGTCGATTCACTCGGGGAGCTTGATATGCCGTTGCCGATTCACGATGAAGAAGCATTTTTATCGCATGATGTTTTCCAAACGCTCGTCTACTGTACGGCTGAAGAAGAGAGCGATTATGTTAAACGCTATGACGCATTTGATTTCATTCGTTGGCACCCACATGCAATGGATGTCATCAATGTCGGTTCTTCGAAAGCAGAAGGGATCAAACAATTCCTGAAATTGACGAATATTCGCCGCGAAGATACCTTTGCATTTGGTGATGCTTTAAACGATCTAGAGATGCTTCGCTACGTCGGAACGGGTATTGCAATGGGCAACGGACTTCCAGAAACGAAAGCTGCCGCTGACTATGTCACGAAACCCATCCTTGAGGACGGTATCGCACACGGATTAAAAGAATTCCAACTCATTTAATTAAGTAAATGTAAAGCTGAGGCGCGCCTCAGCTTTTTTTAGTTCTTCACTTTATGAATCGCACGCTCTAGACGGTCGAGGTCCTCATTTTCACCAATGACGACGAGGTAGTCCCCTTTTTCAATCATTTCGTCAGCTTGTAGAGAAATCAGAACGTTTTCTCCACGTTTAATGGCGACAACGTTCGCTCCGTATTTGCTCCGTAGATCCAGGTCAATCAATGTTTGTTTTGCCATCCGATCACTGACTTTAATTTCAACGATCGAAAATTCTTGAGATAAATCGAGATAGTCAAGAATATTGGAACTCATTAAACCATTTGCAATCCGGACTCCCATATCCCGTTCGGGGTGAACGATGAAATCTGCTCCGATTTTTCGTAATACTTTTTCGTGGTAATCGTTCGTCGCTTTAACGGTGATCGATTGTACCCCAAGCTCTTTTAAGATCAATGTCGTCAAGATGGATGCTTGAATATTTTCCCCGATCGCAACGATGACATGATCGAAGTTTCGGATTCCTAGACTCTTTAAGACGTTCTCATCCGTCGTATCCGCGATGACGGAATGCGTCGCAATTCCCATGAATTCATTGACGCGCTCCTCGTCGGAGTCAATCGCTAAGACATCATAGCCATTTTTCGATAATTCACGGACAATCGAGCCACCAAAGCGCCCTAGTCCAATTACTGCAAACTCTCCATTCATTTTCACAACTCTCCTTCACAATCGCTCTTCCTTAGTAGTGTACCCGATTCAATTTAAAAATACTATAAACGCCCCTGCGATTCGCAGAGGCGTGTATTCATCCATTATTTTGAGGATTTCCCACGTACATAATCGTTATCGAACAAGAAGAGTCGTAAAATCAAGTACAACGCCGGAATCAAGAGTAAGAGTCCGAAGATGAAGACAACGACGAGTGCGGAAGCCATTGTTTCGTTAACGACCGCTTTGTTGATATCGATATATGGATACAAGATATATGGTAAGTGCGTATAACCGTAACCGAACCATGCCACTCCATACTGTAGCATGACCGCGACGAAAGCAATTCCGTAATTCTTCTTCATGTAGACGAGTGTCACCGCAACGAGGAAGAAGATGAAACTAGCAGCGAACCACCACCAGTTCCCGTTTAAGATGTTCTCATAGTGCCATGCCGCTTGATTTTTCAATCCAAAGAAGACGAGTGCACAGACTAGAATCGTCGGACCACTCCAGAAGAGCGCCCACTTACGAATCAATGGCGTAGCCCCTTCATCCTTCGCTTTATCTGCATAGAACAAGAGGAACATCGCACTGATATAGAGGACGGATACGATAGCGAGTGCTACGACCGACCAAGAGTAAAAGTTCGTAAATAATTTTGTTCCTAAAAACTCAACCGTTTCATTCGTTTTACGAATGAATCCACCTTGACTGATCGTCAATGTCGTTGACATCGCCGCCGGAATCAATAGACCAGTTGCTCCATATAAGAACGTATAGAACATGCTGTCATTTGATCCATAATTGGCGAATGCATAGAAACTACCACGAATCGCAATCAATACGAGAACGATCGAGGCTGGCACGAGTAGTGCCGTACCGAAATAGTAAGCGGTATCCGGGAAGAACCCGACTAATCCGACGAAGAAGAATACGAAGAAGACATTCGTTACCTCCCACACTGGTGAGAGATAACGAAGAATCAATCGATTCGTTAAATGATCCCGCTTCGTATATTTTGAATAAAAGGCGTAAAATCCAGCACCGAAGTCAATTGAGGCAACGATGAGATATCCGTACAGGAAAGTCCAAAGGACCGTAATTCCTAGTGTTTGAACGTCCAAATCGTTCCCTCCTTACTTGTTATCATCCACGAACATAGCTTCCCCACGTGCGTGGTGGTTTTCAGCAAGTTCTTGAAGTTCTTTTCCAACCGGGTTTTTCTTGAACATCCGTAATAATACGACTGTACAAATCGTACCGAGCATCAAGTACAAGGCACTGAATAGAATCAACATCGGACCGACGGCAGTTGATGTCGTCGCCGCATCTGCTGTCCGCATGATGCCGTAAAGTGTCCAAGGTTGGCGACCAATTTCAGCATACATCCAACCTGCTTCAATTGAAATCATCGCCAGAGGTCCACCGATGAAGACACCTCTTAAAATCCATTTGTTATAAGGATTTAATTTTTTCAATCGGAATGCCAAGATGAACAAGGCAGAGATGGCAGCCAAATACATACCAATCGAAACCATGATATCGAAGAAATAGTGAACAATCAGCGGTGCTTGATCTTCTTTTGCGAACTCATTTAGACCAATGACTTCTGTATCTGGAGCTCCACCCGCAAGAATCGAGAGTGCATATGGGATTTTGACGGCTCCCTTGATTTCATAACTGCCGTCTTCTTGCTGATCAAGTATCCCACCAAAAATCAATTCTGCTTCACTTGTTGTTTCAAAATGCCATTCAGCAGCCGCGAGTTTCTCTGGCTGATATTTCGCCAAGTATTTCCCTGAGAAGTCCCCGACAAGTGCAGTCGAGAAGGCAAAAATCAATCCAGCCATAACCGTTAAGCGAAGTGCTTTTTTATGATACGCTGTTTCCGCTGCTGAGAGTGTTTTTTTGCGGAGTAAGTGGAACGCCGCGATTGCCGCCAAGATGAAAGCGACTGTCAAATAAGCCGATACGATGACGTGTGTTGCTTTTGTAGGTGTTGCTGTATTGAACATTGCTTTTAATGGTTCAATTTGCGTTAGCGTTCCGTTGACGATCTTAAATCCTTCTGGTGAGTTCATGAAGGAGTTGACCGTCGTAATGAAGAATGCTGATGCTGTCGCACCGATGACGACTGGAATCCCGATCAACCAGTGTAACCATGGGTTTTTGAATCGATCCCATGTATACAGGTAAATACCGAGGAAAATCGCTTCAAAGAAGAATGCGAATGTTTCCATGAACAGTGGTAATGCGATTGTTTGACCAGCTACTTGCATGAGTGACGGCCAAAGTAGTGATAATTGCAATCCGATGGCCGTCCCTGTCACGACACCGACTGCGACGGTAACGACGTATCCACGCGTCCACCGTCTTGCTAATAAAATATAATCCGGATCTTTGCGTTTCAGACCGATGAATTCAGCTGCGAGTACCATGAGCGGTACCCCGACACCAATCGTCGCGAATATAATGTGAAACGCTAATGTGAGCCCTGTCAACAATCGACTGAGCAATACGGGATCATTGAACATGTATATAGCCCCCTCTTCCTAAAACATACTTCTCTATATGGTCTATAACCGTATCATAGAGAACATAACCCTTTATGTCTGTTTATAATGTTTGATGTAACAAATTGTTCACATGTGCACGTGATTTTTTTCACAAAATGTTCGAAAACTCCTATTCTTACATATATAAAAAGCTTTCCCGTTCTTGATTTCGAAAGGGAAAGCTTAATGTCCTTCATTATTTCATAAAACTTTTTAAACATATTCTCGGAAATAATGGTCGAGTAAATCAATCACAAAAGGAATCGCGGATTCATCTGGATTCAAGGTTGGTTGATGAAGACCAGATGTCGGATTGTCGACTCCGAGCCAAAACATCATTCCTGGAATTTCCTTCAACATGAATCCAAAGTCTTCTCCTGTCATTGCTGCATCACATTCAATATAGTTCGCATTCATCTTAACGAATGATGAAAATTTATCAACGATGTGTCGGTCATTGACGACCTCGTAATAACGATTTCCGAATTGTAGATCAATCTTGACGCCAAAGGAAGCTTCGATTCCCCGGATGATGTCACGAACGCGTCGTTCCAGTTTTTCCATGTCTTCCCCGTTGAGTGCGCGCATCGTACCGTCAAGAACAGCTCTACCGGCGATGACGTTTTCTCGAATCCCGGCATCGACCTTTCCGATCGTGATGACGCTACAGTTCATCGGATTGATGGATCGGCTGACGATTGTTTGCAATTGCATGATCAAGGCTGCTTGCGCAACGACCGTATCAATCGTCAAATGAGGAAATGCCGCGTGACCACTTTGACCATAGATCGTGATATGGACTTCTCGAGCACTCGCGAACAAGACGCCTGGACGGCTTGCAATCGTACCGACTGGATACTCCGGTGCGACGTGAAGACCATACATCTCACTTGGACGATATTTTTCAAACAACGGACTTTTAATCATCGGTTCTGCCCCGCCCGGACCTTCCTCCGCTGGTTGGAATAAAAAGACGACATCATCCATGACCGGCAATTCAATGATTCGTTTCATCAATCCCAACGCAATCGACGTGTGCATATCGTGACCACAGGCATGCATGAAGCCTGGATGTTCCGAGCAAAATGGAAGACCTGTCGCTTCTTCGATTGGTAACCCATCAATGTCTGCCCGGTATCCAATCGTCCGATTTCCAGTCAATCCTTTCACTCGAACGAAAACTCCCGTTTCAAACGTATCATACGTGACACGATCTGGTGGATAAGCACGAATTTGTTCCAATATAAAAGCTTGCGTCTTAAATTCCTTGAACCCTGGTTCTGGTATTTTATGAAGCGCGCGCCGCATTTCAATGGCGTATTCCATCTGACTGACTTCCTCCTTCTTCTTTTACGATGTCCCAAAATGCTTGAACTTGTTTTAGTTCAAGCATCGATTCCGTAGACAAAATCCATGTATCTCGCTTTAATATCTTTCCGGACGATGTTTTTAACGGAAGCTGCATGACTTCATTTGATTGTTGGATCGTCGACTCGGGTAAAATCGCAAATCCAATTCCATGTAGAGCCATCTGCTTACATGTCTCGATTTGATCGACGACCAGCGTCCGAGATGGTGGACTTGCGAACCGATCTTGCCACCATTCTAAAATTTCTTGATAGTACGTTGAATCACTCTTGAACTGGATGAATGGTCGATCCGTCACGCGTAACTGTTCGATTGACGTCAACTCACTATCGACTAAATAGAGCGGATCCGAGAAAAGACGTTCTTTAACACCTTTCCAGTCCGGGTTTCCACGAATGATCCCGATATGAAAATGTTCCTCTAACATATGACGCATCATCTCACTGGACCATCCCGTGACGAGCTGAACACGGACATGCGGATAACGCTCAACGAATCGTTTCAAGACACGCGGGAGCCAGTATTGCCCCATGATGGAAGCGACGGCAATTCGAAGCGTTCCATAAACAGCACCCTCTTCTGCCGTCAATTCACTTTTTAACTCAAGTTCCTTCCGATTCATCTCTTTTGCGAGACCGATTACTTTTTCTCCTTGTGGTGTGATGCTTAACCCACGCGATGAACGAATGAATAACTTTGTTCCCCAGCGTCTTTCAATCGCAACGAGACGTTGACTAAGTGCAGGTTGCGAGACGAATAATCGTTCAGCAGCGCGCCTCATATTCAATTCTTCCGATAAGGTGATCAACATTTCCATTTCCGACACTTGCAATGTGAGATTCGACTCCTCATGATATAAGATGGCATTAGTTTAACACGTTAGAAAGGACGATACATATGACACGCTATCATTTTATGTTCATCATCTCAACGATTGCAACGCTTGGCAGTCTCTATTTCAGTGAAATTCGTGGATTCATCCCCTGCCCTCTCTGTTGGTGGCAACGACTATTCATGTATACGACTGCCTTTTATTTGCTCATCTCGCTATTCCGGTCGAAAACGATTGATCCACTCTTCGTCCGCCTGTATGTGCTTGCCGGCTTTGGTGTCGCCTTGTACCACGTCATTCTTGAGCGCTTACCCGATGGCGAAGCGTTATGTACAAGCGGCTGTCTCATCAAGTGGGTCAACTATTTTGGTTTCTTGACGATTCCGATGATGAGTCTCATTGCCTTTACATTACTCTTGATTCTAGCGTTCTATCCAGCACGTTCGAACAATGAAGCATAAGATACAAAAAAGAGAAGTCGATTCGACTTCTCTTTTTTGTCGTTTGATATCACGCCCATCGATTGAAGACGCTGACGGCGCTTGAGAACGCAAGCTCTGAGAGCTGTCCCGTACCTTCACACCAGTCCCCGACGAAAGCGACACCTGCATGATCCGGAATATGAGTCGCAAGCGGCGCTTGCCCCATTTTCCATTTGATTTCTTGTACGACTGCTCGTTTGATCGTTCGTTCTGCGACGATACGTTGTCGCCAATCTGCAAAATGAACGTCAAGCATCTGTTCGATTCCTGTTCGGACATGTCCAATATAATCAGGATCCTCGAGTCGATCGTGTTCAAGGTAGGCGATTGCTTGAAGGACTTGACCATCCTTCGGTGCAAGACTTGCATCATAATGCGATAAATCCGTGATGAACGCTCGATGCGAACGGTCGTAGATGTATGAATACGGTGTTTGGATATACGGATGAAGTCCAAGATCATACACGAATACTTCTACCGGTTCATGGCTCGCGTACGGTGTAACAAATCGCTGAATGGCAGTGGGAGTCGCCATTTTCAAGATTTCACGCGGTGGTACGGCAAAGATGATCCGTTCGACGTTCCATTCTTGTTTCTTTCGATCACGTACTAAAAATCCGGTCTTAGTCGATTCGACTGCTGTTATTTTTGTTTTTTTCAGGATCTCTCCACGGTTTTCTAGGATGATCCGTTCCAACTCCTGAACTAACCCTTGCCATCCACCTTCGATGTATGAGACAGGCTTGCGCGTCCGAAAAAGTTTTTGATAATACTCGAAATAGACGTCTGACGGAATTTTTTCGGGTTCTGCCGTAAAAAAGTTCGTTGATGCCAAATCAAGCATCAACTGTGCCACTTGTTCATCGACTCGTTCTGTTTTTAACCATTGCCCGATTGATTGTTGCGGATCCCCTCGTTCGACTCGTAAAATCGTTTTAATGATTTCCCATGTGAAACGTACTTTGTTCGTTCCTTCGATGACTTCTGTTTTCAATAATCCCCAGGCATTCGCAGGAATTGCCGTCAAATGACCTGAAAACTCATATTTCGCACGACTTGCTGAGAAATCCAGCCACGTCACTTCGATACCGAGCTGTTTCGTTAATTTGCGAAGAATCGATTGATCGCGTCCATAAATCGCATGAGCACCGTAATTAAACGTAAATCCTTTTACGGTTTGAGAGGTGGCACGTCCTCCAAGTAATCCCGCATCCCAGAGCGTGACCGGCGTTCCTTGTTTTGCGAATAATGCCGCTGCCGTCAAGCCGGATAACCCTCCACCTATGATACCAATCGTCATACTCCCGCCTCCTCAATCGTCATTTCTTTTCTTTTCCCATAACGATTGAAGAAGAATCGAAGAACATGAAAAAAGGCGCGATTTCAATCTTGAAATCACGCCTCCTTATTTTGGATTATGCTTTCCACCATTCATCGAGTGGTGAGACCGGCATATGATGCTTGTGTCCAACACGTTTATACTGCGTCTCTAACTTTTCTTGACTTGCTTCTGAAATCGTCTTTCCTTCCAAGTAGTCATCGATTTCTTCATATGTCATACCAAGTGCCACTTCGTCTGGTAGTGCCGGACGATTTTCCTCAAGGTCTGCTGTCGGAACTTTTTCAATCAAGACTTCTGGTGCGTTCAAGTAACGTAACAGTTGTTTCCCTTGCCGTTTATTCAGTCCTGTCAATGGCGTCAAATCACATGCACCATCACCGTGTTTCGTGTAGAATCCCGTCACGAATTCAGCTGCATGATCTGTTCCAACGACTAAACAGCCATAATGAGCAGCTAAATCATATTGGCTTTTCATTCGCTCCCGCGCTTTCGTATTTCCTTTACTAAAGTCGGAAAGTTCTGCACCTGTCGCTTCTTTGAACGCCTGCATCGATGCTTCAACTGCTGGTTTAATGTTCACACGAAGCGAATGATCCGGTTGAATGAACGTCAAGGCTGTCTGTGCGTCTGCTTCATCTTGTTGTTCCCCGTAAGGCAAGCGGACCGCATAAAATGCGACATCTTTCCCCTCTTCTTTTCGCAACTCTTCAACTGCCAGTTGGCACAGACGACCTGCGAGCGAAGAATCTTGTCCCCCTGAGATGCCCAATACGAATCCTTTTGCTCCTGTATGGTTGAGATACGCTTTCAAGAAGGCTACCCGCTCGTTTACTTCTTGTGCTGGGTCAATGACAGGCTTTACTCCTGTTACTTGGATGATTTCTTTTTGCATGAATCGCTTCACTCCTTCACATTGTGTTGATCGTCATTTTGAATCAATCATTTGTTGATCCGTCGTTTGTTTTGCACTTGCTCCCTTGAATTGACGGATTGTCGATACGCGAACTTCCGTGCTATCACCTAAAGAGGAGATTGGTAATTCAACCGTATACTGTTTCGTTTCATGTTTCGTGAACGTATCTTTTTCAATCGCTTGCGTGAATACTTGCTCTTTCTCAAAATCATACGTTACGTGTTGTTTCGCATCAATCAATTGAGCCTGAAAACGTTGTGAGGAAGGATACGTCACGTTCACACTGTGATCATTTGGATTCGTTAAAGAAATGTCTAATTGCATCATGTCGTCCTGCTTTGTCGTTTTGACTGCGATCCGAATCGGTTCGTTCGTAGTTGTTGTTGCCTGTTGTTTCTTTTCTTGGCAACCTGCTAAACAAACAGAAAGCAGTAGCAGAATGAAAACGAGACGTTTCATCTCATCCCTCCTTTTATCTCTAATAATTTTATCACAAAAAAAGCGAGAGAGGATTCTCCTCTCTCGCACGGTTATTCACTTATGCCACAGGTAAAGTCGATGGATTCATCTTGAATGAAAACAATTGCTCTAGTCCTGTCGCAAACAGTTCGTCACAAATATCCTCTGCCGCGTTTGCTGGTGCGACTAATGTAATCGTACGACTGTCGATTGTTTCGATCGTTACATATACCCCTGTTTTTGTCCGTTCCTTATATCCTACTGCTAAATCAGTTTCAGCGAAAAGTAACATATCCCCGATTCTCCCCTTTTCTCATTCATAATGCCCAGCCAAGAGATGACCTACATGTTCCGAATTCGTTATTGTAGGTTAACTGTACCAAAGGGCAGAAAAAAGAAGAAAATTGTCATTCGACATTTCATTTCAAAACAATATTTCAATTTCATCAGGGATATTTTGGAATAATCCATTTAGTTGTTAGATGCAAGCGTTTTAATAAGCATTTCCAACACATTTCATTTCGATTTCAAAAAGATGACAACATGATTTTGATTATTTTACCAGTATTTTTAGGAAACAGGGAATATATACCTAGACAATTAGTGACTCATTTTGTCGAATGATTCTCTCACCCAATTATTTTTTAAGTTCTCATGAACTTTCATCTATCATTCGATTCATTTGCTGCCAAACCGTTCCTAGTGCTTCTTCCCCACTCTCGATCCGCGTTAATGCGAGTTCGGCTTGTAGAGCTACTTCATATTCCCGGTCTCGGCTTGCTTCACGCAGTCTTGGGATTGACTGTTCCGTTCCGACATCAAACAGGAAGCGTGCAGCTCGCCAGCGTACTAATTTATTTTTATCCGCTAACGCTTCCATCATCATTGGTTCAGCTTCTGGCATCGCCCAATCTGAAATCGTATCGCCTGCTGTCCGACGAACGATCCCTGACGGATCATGCAGTGCACTCGTCAAATACTCTAACAGTTCTTCTCGGTGATCTTCGAACATCCCAAGCTTTACAATCGCTTGACGCCGAATTTGCATCTTCTCATCCTGTAACAGGCGAGCATAAGCTGGAACCCATTCCATCTCAACAGGTAATTCATCGAGCGCCGCGAATCGTTCTTTCCAATCGGATGATTGAATCGCTTGACCGCTAAACGTAATATCTTCTCCTGCTGCGAGCGACTTGAGACGTTCGATACGTTCGACTGGATAGGCAATCTCAATCTCATTCGCTACTTCACGCAAACTTTCGTCAAGATCTCCGTATCGAGGTGCTTGTTCCACCCAGCGTCGATCGCTAATGACATTCTGAACGAATGGTTGGACGAATAGCGCTGCTTCTCGGAAACGTTCCGACAGTCCTTCTCGTTTTTCTTCTAATCCTTTCACACCTTTGATTTGCATCGGTACGCCTAAAATGAACTGCACGAATAGATGGACAGGCTCATACTCAGCATCTGTCTCGTGCTGTTCAACATCATTCAACGTTTCACCGAAAGCACGTCGTATATCGATGACAAGCGAGCGCCAATCATATTTCGGATAACGCTCGATCGATAAAAAGTCACTGACCTGATAAACGAACTTAACGCCAGGTATTTCAAGTAATCGCTGAATGTGTTCCGGTGCGCCAAAGGCATGCTCGAATGTCTGCCCCTTTTCCGGAAAGACCTCATCAACGATGACTTTCATGTTATTTGGACTTGGTGTTGGTTCAATCGCTACGATTTTCATGTGTATCCCCTCCATTTCTATCATTTCAGATATCTAATCTGAAATGCAAAGCAAATGCCCTACAGACGTGACTGTAGGGCAAAAACTTACTTGAATGCCTCTTCGATGATTGCAACGAAAGCATCCGGTGTCTCAAGCATCCCCATGTGTCCACTGTCTGTTGACCGATGTATGAGATGATCATTCTTTGGTGCAAATGCACTTTCCTCTGAAATCAGTTGATCTTTCGTGCCGTGAATGATGACACCCTTCACGTTTGACCTCGTCAAGACCTTCGTCATATCTCGCCGATCTCGCATCGCAGAGAGCGCACGAATCGCTCCTTCGACCGTCATCATGTACCCGATTTCAAGTGCTTCAGCGACAGCGAACTCATCTGCCCCTTCAGCGAATAAGGATGGAACAAGACCATTGACGAATTCTCTGACACCGACTTCTTCAACGCGTGTGATGTTTTGATTTCGTTTTTGTTTCGCTTGTTCATCATCTGCTTTAGCTGTCGAATACACAAGACCGTATCCACTGATTTGATCCGCATACCCTTCAACGATTGCAGCTGTGATGTATCCACCAAAGGAATGTCCGATGATGATCGGCTTTTTGATACCACGTCGATCAAGTTCATGCATGACCCATTCGGCAAAGCCTTCAATCGTATCCGGACCAACATCAAGTCCCTCATGCCCCGGTAAACTTAGTGGTAAGACATCAAAGGAATGTCGTAAATTTGCCTCTACCCGATTAAAATAATCTGTTCCTCCTGTAAATCCATGCAGGAGTACAAGTGTTTGTTTTTCCATTGACTACCTCATCCCTTCCATTCAGATGCGAGCATACGGTACATCGTCAAATCCATGAAACGACCATGACTGTATGCATAATCTTCTAGTAATCCTTCTGCTTTGAATCCTAATTTTTGAACCAATGCGTTAGAAGCGAGGTTTTCAGGTGCGACGAGGGCGCTGATTCGATGGAGAGCAAATTCTTCAAAGCCATATGTCAGAACAGCTCTTGCCGCTTCCGAAGCGACACCACGTTGCCAATAATCTTGACTAACTTCAAAACCAATTTCAGCCCGATGGTATTGAGACAGCCAGTTATGAAAACCGATCGTACCGATCAATTGATTCGTTTGTGCATCAGCAATTGCCCAGCGAATCGCTTTACCTTGCGTGAACTGTTCTTTAAAGTAACTGATGACATTTTTAGCTTCATAGACCGTCACGAGCGGATCTGATCCGTAATAATACATGACTTTATCGTCCGATAGGATTTTAAACAATTCGCGTGCGTCACGGTTTTCGAGCTCACGTAATATGAAGCGCTCGGTCCGCAATTCCGGGAAAGGCTTTCGCAAGCCCCACATGCTCCATCACCTCTCTTTATGCTTCTCTATGTAGTATGCCCTTTTTCAGAAGTAAATATCCTTTCAGGCAATTCGAAGTTTTGCTACTATTAAATTATGAAGGAGTTAGTCATGGAAAGGAAGCGAAGTGGTATGTCGAGTGCGTTACTTTACTTATATGAGGACGAGGAAAATCAACGATTAACGATGTCAGGAGTACATTTCTCTGATTTCGCTGCAGCCGTCGATTTGAAACGTCCTTTACTCATTTCAGGAAGTGATTTCAAACAGACGAAACAATCGTTTCGAACGATGCTTCATTACATCGAAGCGCATGAGATCGAACAGTTTTCACAATCAACGGATGTCCAGCGTCATCCTTTGACTGCTATTGATATTCGCTCCTCTCATTCGCTTGATGTATTGACGGATGTCGAAATCGCGGAGTTATTATTTTTAATGCATATGAAACGAGGGACACCGCTTCCTTTCCTTGACTCGATCGAGAATGAACTGGTCTATTTTAGCGAACACGATGGTCTTCATGCTTCTGTTTACTTGAAGGATTGGTCACGGGTAGAACCTGTCTCTTATAC
>NZ_WBYY01000027.1:0-25096 GCF_048985645.1 Exiguobacterium sp. A1_3_1
GGTGGGCTTCAAGCAATGCGAGCCGTTCCCGCGTCGTATCCTGCTCGCCGTGAGCAAGGAACAGCGTCACGTAAGAACGGATTTGCTCGATCGGCATATGCGTTTCGCGCAAGCGGAGGACGAACCGAAGCCACGTCACATCTTGGTCGTCGTAGCGACGTTGACCGTTCTGGCGCTTCGGAAACAATAGCCCTTCTTTGTCGTAATAGCGAATCGTATGGGCACTCGTATCGGTCAATCGACTGATTTCAGAAATCGTATACATACATCTCACCTTTCTGCTTGACTTAGAGTTCACTCTAAGGATTAGACTCTCACTATACCAAATCAAAAAGGGGATATGCTACATGAAGTACACGGTCATTACAGGAGCAAGTTCAGGAATTGGATATGAGACGGCAAAACTACTCGCAGGAAAAGGAAAATCACTCGTTCTCGTCGCGCGACGGACGTCTGAGCTCGAAAAACTTCGGGATGAAGTCAAACAAATCTCACCAGATAGTGATGTCATCCTCAAGTCGGTCGATCTCGCAGATAACCAAAATGTCCATGATTTATATGAGGGATTAAAGGAACTCGACATCGAAACGTGGATCAACAATGCTGGATTCGGAGATTTTGATCTCGTCCAGGACATTGAGCTCGGGAAAATCGAGAAAATGCTTCGCTTGAACATCGAGGCGCTAACGATTCTATCGAGTCTGTTCGTCCGCGATCATCATGACGTTGACGGAACGACGCTCGTCAATATCTCGTCAGCAGGTGGCTACCGGATCGTGCCGAACGCGGTCACGTATTGCGCGACGAAGTTCTATGTCAGTGCTTATACAGAAGGGCTCGCGCAAGAACTGCAAAAAGGTGGGGCAAAACTCCGGGCGAAAGTACTGGCACCAGCTGCGACTGAGACAGAGTTTGCGGATCGTTCGCGCGGCGAAGCAGGGTTCGACTACAGCAAGAACGTCAAAAAGTACCATACGGCGGCTGAAATGGCAGGCTTCCTGCATCAGTTGATTGAAAGCGACGCAATCGTCGGCATCGTCGACGGTGAGACGTATGAGTTCGAATTGCGTGGTCCGTTGTTCAACTACGCAGGATAAAATAGAACAAGGTCCCTTTTTCGAATGAGAAAGGGACCTTGCTTATGTAATCATGATCGATACGAATTTCAAGAATGAATCAAAAAAGGACATCCATCATTTATTTTTTAAAGAGTTTTTTTGCTAATTTCCATCCGACATAGACGACTGCGCCAATGATCAGAAGATTCATCAAGGCACCAAAAATCATGAATTGTCCCACGAGTTAACCACCTTTACATACTTTTTTTGGAGCGATAAGTATTCTATTTACGTTTTCGCTTTGAAAACCTCAAACTGATAAAAAATAACGCCATCAGCACGATAGCGATGTTCACGGCTAACGTTAATCGCTCATTTTCAATCACTCGACCATTCAAGAGATTCAAGATGATAACAAGCAACATAAATGACAATAAAAAGTATTTTATGGATTTTTTTATCATAAATGACTTCCTTTTTTTGTGGTCTTATATTAGTTTATACATATCTAGTTTTTAAAACAAGGGTAATGGAATCTGGAAATACGATATTTTTGTTACTTCTACTCGGGAGTGATGGTATGAAACGAATTTATGTATGGATTACGATAGTGATGATTCTAGGAGTGGGCATCATCGGTGCTTCTGCCTATAAATCGTTTTACTATGATGAAAAACAAGAAGTCACTCAGGCAATCGATCATTATCTGAAGCAACAGGATTATATGACATATGTGAAGAACAAGGAAATTCGATACGATACGAGCACGGGTGAATTCATTGCGCAGGTCGTGTTCCAAGATGAACCGGAAAATGAATATGAGATTTATCGATCGGGATCTCATCGCTTTAAAGTCACGGGATTCAAAGACGGCGAACAAATTACGAACAAACAAGAAGGACGGTATATTTCAGAGTATTGACAGCAAGGAGTCAAGAATGGAAGTGAGATGACAAAATGAAAAACATGATCTTTTTAGGAAGCGTCGTTGCGCTACTCATGGTACTCTTTTCACTTCATTACGGATTTCACGTAATCAGTGATACAACGCTTAAAATATCTTTATTGGCTTCTCTGATCGTTGTATTGATCGCGCGGAAAAAATGGAAGATTACGTTTTCTACGGCGGAATGATCTAGAGAACGTATGAAGGATTGGGAGAGATAACGTATGAGTATCAATGAATTTTTTGACTGGAAAATCAATTTAGAGGATGAACTATATGCCGTCATTGATGAGAAGGCGAGAAAAATGGTAGTGATGGGGGACTTCATCGAACTGACTGCGGTCTTGTGGTTGGATCAAAATGATGTCCTTCAGTTAAAACCGACATGGGATTGTGTCATATCCATCGATGATGCTACAAAACAAATTACGATTCACTCGGCAGAATCACTGAACATGAAAGAAGAATGTTAAGAGGTACATAAATCGAGTTCATTCGTGCGATTGCTGAATGGGCTCGATTGTTATTTAAAATACGATATCTATTTTAATTCATGTTGAACGGAGCCAATCACTTCAACATGATGCTGGTCGTATACAGTCGTCAGTACATGATCTTCAACGATTTCATAGTTGTATGTATAGTCTGGTTCATTCGTGTATTTGATTTCCGACACGTATCTTCCGGTCTTCGACTCAAAGATCGTTTCTTTTTTTGAAATATCTTGGTCGTATCCTGATTCAACTAACATTCGTTCAATCTTGATTTCAGTCATCGTTTTAGAAACGAAGAGGTAAGTCGGATAGGCAGTTATCAAGATGACGAGAACGATAAGTGTATAGATGAGTGGACGTACTTCTTTTTTCATACAATCATATCCGTTTCGATGAAATGAATAGAGAAGCTAGGTTTTCTATATTGAAGATGAGGAGAGATATGTGATGGGAAAAAACAAAGACGAGATACCGTACTATATGAGGAACGTTCCGTTCTTCTTCCTAACGGCACTCCTCGCACCCGTCGCGGTACTACTTGTACTGCTCAATTGGGATAAGCTCTCTACACAAATGAGAAGTAACCATTTGACGTTCTCGATCTTAATGACCATGTTATACATCTCGAAAATACTGCCTGACGGTCTGTTTAAAATCATATTCGCGGTCTTTACGTGGACGTTGATTCTTTTCGTGACATACATCTACTTCGGTGGCGGAAGAAAAGGAGGGAAATCATGAGTAAGTATCATTTATCGAGCATTCGGTTAGTTCTCATTGTCGTCATTACGTCGTCGATCTTGTATTTTGGATTCGATTGGGAACTCGGGTATGGCATTATCTGGTTGATTGGTTTAGTAGGATTTACGATTTATCGCAACTTTGAGGCTGCTCGGAACGAGAAAATCGAAGCACAAACGAAGAACGATTGATTTCATCTGAAGTCCATCGTTCTTTTTAAATATGACCCCACAGAATTAAATCTTCGAGGTGCTCATTATCTTCTTCACCGACACACTAAAATTAATTCACCTACTTTTACACAAGTAGACCGTTAGATGAGTCCTACGGTCTACGCTCGTTATTTGTCGTACTATAAAATACACTTTATCGTATTAGATCATCTTATATCCCATCCGTTTTGCCTCGATGAAAGCAGAAGCAAGAAAGGCGAAGACCCCCCAAAGGATCCATGCTGCCCCACGTCCAACGAGTAAGGGATCCGTTCCATACAGAGATGTGCCCCACGTTAGAACGATTCCGTCTAAAAATGTAGCCACTAACAGTCCGAGACTGACACCCGGCACCATCTGTTCAGCATTCAAGCATGCAACTTTTTTTATGATGATGACGGAAATCCACGAAACCGGTAAACCAATCAGGAAGGCAATCACGTTTCCAACATTTTCGAACATGCCGATTCCAGATCCGAATCTGACTGACAGGGCACCGACGAACCAAAATGCTGCACCAAGTACGACCAAGACGATAGTTTGTCCTTTCGAGAATAGAGGGGGCTTATCATGTGTCATTTGTATTTCCTCCTTAAAGATGTAGTATTTACTACATAAATAAATGTAGCATCTACTACGCTTTTTGACAATGCCATGGTGTATCGATTGTAACTGTCACAATATTTTTATCGAAGTGATTTCGTTTTCGTGAAAAACAACTTGAATAATCGCTGATTCAGCTATAAAAAAGGTCAATCGATGACGATAGATAGGTACAGATTGTTCTTTTGAAAAACTGTCTTAGTACATGAACGATACATAGAAGGAGTTAATGACACCATGAATGAAACCTTACCGAGACCGCTACGCTCACCAGCGATTTTGTCGAGCCTTGAAGCAAACGTCGCGATGATCTGTTTTGATCGCCAACGACGCGTCGTCGACGTCAATGACTTGTTTGCGAAAACGATGAAATATAAACGAGACGAGATGATTGGCTTACAACACCATACGTTTTGCACACCAGAATTCGCGAACAGCCGTGAGTATCAGGACTTTTGGACACGTCTGTTTTCGGGCTTCAGTACAGCGGATAAAATCAAACGAGTCGATGCCCGGGGCGACATCTTGTGGCTTGAAGCAACCTACATGCCGATTTTTGAAGGAGAAGAGGTCGTCGGTGTCGTCAAGATTGCGAGTAACATTACGGACCGGATCGACCGCGTGCAAGGATATGCGAAAAGCTTCCAGACGCTTGCTGAAGGACTGAATTTGCAATCGGTTCAAGGATCGAAAGAGGGCAACCAGCTTCAAGAGACGATGACTACGATCGCGAGTGAAACGGCAGAAAACCAACAGACGTTCGAAACGCTGTATGACCAAGCCATCGAGATCACGAAGATTGCTGATACGATCAAGGAGATTGCTGCCCGGACGAACCTGTTGTCACTGAACGCAGCAATCGAAGCGGCACGTGCTGGAGAACACGGTAAAGGCTTTACGGTCGTTGCAAGTGAAGTCAAAAACTTATCGGACCTAGTCGGCAGTGCAGTTATCGAAGTGCGCACGAATACGGAAACGATGAATCGTCAAATCATGGCGATGATGAAAAAGATTGAAGCGTCCCATCTCGAAGTCGCGTCGAGCCTTGCGACGGTAAAAGAAACGATGCAACGCTTTACCGCAATCGAAGAGGTCGCACGACAACTCGAGCAGCAAACAGAGGATTTCCGGTCGTTCATTTAAAACAATTACATGCGATATTTCAGCAATGTGAGGGAATCACATTGCTTTTTTGATAGTGTTGAATTATCTAGGAAATGATAATGGAGTCATGAGAGTAGATAGTCAGGAGGATAAAAATGAAGCAATTTTGGAATAGATTCATCGATCAACAATATGCGAAACCACGGGGAATCATTGGAGCGTCAATTGGTGAGATCATGGTCCGGCAACATCATGAAGAAATGAAATGGACGATCGACATACTTAACGTTCAGGCAGGAGAAACTTTTCTAGAACTCGGTACAGGTGCGGGACATGGCATTGCCTATTTGCTTTCGCAAACAGACACGAAGCACGTTACAGGTCTCGATCTGTCAAAGACGATGGTCCGGTCAGCAACTTTTCGTAATCGGCAAGCGATTCAAGCAAACCGAGCGACGATTCAACAAGCCGATATTAATCATTTAAAATTACTCCATGAGACGGTCGACGGGATCTTTAGCATTCATACGGTATATTTTTGGGAATCCGTCGATCAGACATTACAAGAACTGTATTGCGCTTTACGACCAGGCGGGCGATTCGTTTTAACATACTGTGATGGAAAAGCAGGGATTGAGTGGTTAGATCTTCAAAAACAAATCGAACAGGAGTTCATTCCACTTGCTGAACAAGCTGGTTTTATAAATGTCGCATTAATACGCGGTCCAATCATTCGGTCGTTTCATACGGTAGCACTTGTGGGATATAAAGGATGTGCCCGTTGACCAAAGGGAGGAGCCACGTTATAATTCAAATAGACGTTTGAATGAACTGATAAAGGAGGCAACGTCATGGCACATGATCATCATCACCACCATCATACCGACAATAAAAAGGTACTGGGCCTGTCGTTCCTGATCATCACTGCGTTCATGATCGTCGAGGTCATCGGCGGAATTTGGACGAACAGTCTCGCGTTGTTATCGGACGCTGGGCACATGTTAAGTGATTCGATTTCACTTGCGATCGCTTTGTTAGCCTTCCAGTTCTCGAGTCAAGCACCGGATGCGAATAAGACGTTCGGTTCAAAACGCTTTGAAATCTTAGCCGCCATCATAAATGGCGTGACGTTAATCGTCATCGCTCTCTATATTTTCATTGAAGCGATTCAACGCTTCATCGATCCACCCGCTGTCGCAACGACCGGGATGCTGATCATCAGTGTCCTTGGCTTGCTCGTCAACATTCTCGTTGCCTGGATCATGACACGCAGCGGAGGACATGAACATAACCTCAACATGCGCGGTGCCTATCTGCACGTCTTAAGCGACATGCTTGGATCGGTCGGTGCGATTGCAGCTGCTCTTCTGATCATGTTCTTCGGTTGGGGATGGGCGGATCCACTAGCGAGTATCATCGTCGCGATTCTTGTCTTACGGAGCGGCTATTACGTGACGAAGGCATCCGTTCACGTCTTGATGGAAGGAACGCCGAGCGACGTCGACATCGATGAGGTCGTTTCGACGATTCAGACGAACGAAGCCGTCCTCGGGCTGCATGATCTACACATCTGGTCGATCACGAGTGGTTATAACGCGTTATCGTGTCACGTCGTCGTCAAGGAGGACATGACTGTCCGGGAGTCAGAGTCGATTCGCGAACAGATTGATCACGATTTAAAACACGTCGGGATTAACCACGCGACCATCCAGGTCGAGACGGATCAGCATGCTCACGGTAATACGTTGTATTGTGACGGCAAACACGAATCGCATACGCATTAAAAAAACGAGCACGCGTCCAAGTCGGACGGGTGCTCGTTTGCTTATGCTCAAATGATCGGCACCGTTGGTAGAAACAGCGTCGCGAACAGACTGATACTCAAGAACATCGAGTATCCGAAAAAGGTCGTTTTGGCATTTCCAGCCGCTCGGTTACCTAAGTACATGAAAAAGACGATGGATAAGAACGTCAAACCCGTCAATACGGACGAGTGGTGTTGATCCGGCGAAGGAGCAAGCGACTGGACAAGATGCGCGAGACCAAGCGGCAGGACGATCAAAAGAAAGTAGTAGCCTAGACGTGCCTCGGATGGGACGTCGACCTGTTCCTGTTCGGTTTCATAGTCATAACGCGTTTGCGTTTTCATGGATCTTCACCTCCCTATGCGTTTTAGTATAGCGAATGAACATGTCGGCTCTGTTACAGACGGGTAAGAATGCCTTAACAGACGATGACGATGTGATGACGAAAAAAGAATGGGCAGCAATTGAGAAAAATTGTAAGATAGACAAGAAGTCGTTTTAGGAAAGGAATAAAGCATCATGTCACGTGCGTTTCGTTTTATGTATGTCTCGGATTTGTTATCGACCGTCGGGACGAGTTTTGTCTATATCGCAATCTACTGGGTGAGTGCGGAAGAGATTAGTGCTTCTGGCGTCGCCTTGCTTGCGACTGGTGTCTTTTTGATTCGTTTTCTCGTTTCAACGTTCGTCGGACCATGGATCGATCGATTCGTCAGTGCATCCTTGTACCAAACGTCGCTACTCATTCGATTGCTTGCGCTTGGGATCGCGTTAGCGGGAATCGGTCTGACGAACGTCGTCCTACCGTGGTTACTCGGCTTACTCGTCGTGCAGACGATTTTGCAAATCATTGGTGGCAATGCCGTCTTCACGTGGGTCGTTGATTTAGTCGAAGATGACCAATTGCCGCAAGCGAATGCGTACCTTGCTACGATTGAACGGATCGGTACGTTGAGCGGATTTTTACTCGGTGGGATGATGGTCGCCCATTTCTCGATCGCGAGTATCTTATGGCTTGATCTTGGTCTACATCTCGTCGCCTGGTTACTTGTTCGACATATGACAGGGCAAGTCGCAGAAGAGGCGCGTCATGGTTCGTACCGCGAAGCGTTGCTCGCAGGGATCGGACACGTCGTCCGTGACGGTCGCCTGAAATGGATCCTTGGTTGTGCGATCCTCGCAAACTGGATGATCACACCGATGAATACTTTACTTGCGCCATATGCCAAGAGTGTCTTGTCGGGAAATGCCCAGATGTTTTCTGCACTCGAACTGGCGACGGTGATCGGGGGAATCGCGATGTCGCTCCTATACGGGAAGTGGGTCGCCTCCGTACGACAGGATAAGCTGTTTCGTTTTGCCGTCGTCTTGCAAGGTCTCGCAATTGCGATCGTCGCCTATGTCTCATTCGTCCCAGTGGCTGTTGGTGGGTTCATCTTGCTCGGCATGGCGCTGACGTTATTCGGGATTCCATTTGCGACCTTGTTGCAGCGCTCGACGCCTGCGCATTTGCTCGGTCGGGTCCGGACGGCGATGGTCGCAGCATCAACGGCATGTTCCGCGCTCTGTTACGGATTGTCGTCGTACTTGACGTCGTTCTTTAGCATCTCGTTCGTCTTTTTGTTCTTTGCCTTGAGTGGTCTTGTCATGACCAGTGTCTGGTTACTGATTCATCGTACCGTTTCCTTTTCTGAAGTACGACAGGACAAGGTCGGATGAAATATCCGCCTTGAGGTGGAGGTAAGCGGTTTCGCGATTATGTACACTAGAGATAGAAATGAACGATGAGGAGTGGAGTCGATGGAGAGTTTATGGATCACAGCGTTATTGTTTTTGATTCCGATTAGTGGGATGACGGTCTTCTTGAATGTACTGTGGCGCCGAATGGAAACGGAAGGCGTTTCGGAGTAAGGATGAACTAACTAAACAGTGCGTCTGCTTACCAATTTTAGATTGGACAGCAGACGTTTTTTTCATTTGAGGCATAAATGGTCGTAGAAGAATGACCTCAGATTCGTTAAATCAATACTTCCCGTGTAAACTGAAGTAGCAAGCGGTTTTATGATTTTCGATCGAAGATAAGGGGGAAGCATCAACATGAAAGCAATCATTACAGGTATGAACGGTACGGTAGCACCCGTCGTTGCGGATGTCTTAGCAAAGCACGACATCGAGACAGTCGCCTGGGACCGGAAGAAAGTCTCAACGACTGACGAATCGGCGATGCGGACATTTTTAGAAACGGAACGACCAGATTATTTCTTACATATCGGAATGGGGTCTGTCAGTTGGACGGAAGCGCTCGTCCGCTTGTGCCAAGAATATGCGATTCCATTTTTCTTCACGAGTACGGTGTCTGTTTTCTCGGACGACGTGCCGGCACCGATTGACAAGGACGCAGTACCGGATGCGACCGATGAGTATGGTGCTTATAAGATTGCTTGCGAACAAGCGATTCAAGCACTCGATCCACAAGCGAAGATCGTCCGGATCGGCTGGCAGATCGGAACGGAAGCTGGTTCGAACAATATGGTCGATTTCTTCACGAACGAGATGAAACAGCACGGCGTCATTCGGGCGAGTCGGAATTGGTATCCGTCGAGTTCAGTGCTTGAAGATACAGCTGAAGCGCTCGTTACGATTTTACTCGAACAGGAAGCGGGGCTCTATCAGTTGAACGGAAACGAGCGTTATTCAATGTATGATTTAGCGCGTGCCTTGAATACGCTTCATGCAAAAAACTGGACGATTGAACCGGTCGATGAACCACGCCGTGATAACCGAATGGCAACGGACGTCGTCTTGGTCCGTCCATTGTCAGAACGATTGCCACTCTAATCAAACATCCCGCTCTCCTTGACGTGTGTCAAAGAGAACGGGATGTTTTTTATTGCGCAACTGGTGTTTCTACTGCAAAAGCAAGCGTTGGTCCAAAGATTTCGTAATGCAGTTTGTCGGGTGACGCCGTGAAGTGTTCGATCACATATTGAATCATTGCTTCCGGACCACAGACGTATGTCGAATCCGTGATACCTGCGATAACGTCTTTCGGCAGGCGACCCGCTTGATCCATTGCCTGGTGTTCTGCGTAACGAATGACGCGTGCGCCACGTTGCTCAAGCAAGGCAAGTTGCTCGTTAAATGGACGATTGCGTTCGTCTTGGACAGCGTGATGTAACGTGACCTGTCGACCAGCAGCTAACGCTTCGTCAGCCATCGCAAGCATCGGTGTAATCCCGATCCCACCGGCAATCAGCACGACTGGTTCGTCTGACGCATCGAGTGTAAAAGCACCCGCTGGCGCACTAATGAACACCGTGTCACCGACTTGCGCTGCATGTAAATAGTCCGAGACGATGCCTTCTCGTTTGACACCAATCGTATATGTTTCCATGTTCGATGCCGTCGTCAGACTGTATTGACGATTGTGCCATAAGCCATCTTTGTCTTGAATCCGCACCGTAATGTATTGTCCGGCTCGATAAGCGGGGAGTGGACCGTCCGTGCGGAAGGTCAAGGCGCGAATCCCATCCGCTTGCTCCTCGACATCCGAAATCTCGACTGTCTGATATCCGGAAAATCCTTTTGCTTGTTCATCCTGTGCGTAAAGTTCGGCTTCAAGCGTGATGAACAGATTGGCAATCTCCCCATATGCTTCTCCCCACGCGCGCAAGATGTCTGGCGTTGCGGCTTCTCCTAAGACATCTTGCATTGCCCCGAGTAATTCGTGTCCGACGATGGGATACATTTCCGGTTTGATTTGTAGACTACGGTGTTTATGGAGCACAGGTAATAAGACCGGCTTTAACGTCTCGAGTTGATCGATGTGAGCAGCAGCGGCATACACGGCTGTTGCGAGTGCTTGCGATTGGCGGTCGCTTCGTTGATTCGATTGATTGAAGACGTGTTTCAGTTCCGGATGAGCTTGAAACAAGCGCTGATAAAAAACTTTCGTGATCGCGGCACCGTGCGACGCAAGGACGGGAACCGTCGATTGAACGATTTGAATGGTAGAGGTTGATAACATAGGACCACTTCCTTTTCACTAAGTAATGAAGACAGTCTTAGTATTTCGCAGCCTCACTTTTAATGCAACATTTAAAATACTGGATTAAAGAATACCGTGCGTTTTGTCACAAGCAGGTCAAGATTTCGTCAACGATTCGTCACGATTGGTTGGAGATCCAGAGCTTCGAGAAATCAAAGTAACCGAACGAGTCGATCGTGATGTTTTGCAATTCGATCGGATACGGAATCAGTCGTGTATCGTGATAGAACGGGATGAAATACGATTCGTCGATTAAGTAACGCTCAATCGATTGGTTGATCGGGAGCCAGTCTTCGAACGGTGTCGCGTCATATTGTTCAATCGATTTCAACATCTCTGGCATCTGCTGAAACAAGCGGATTGGTGGTGAGAACGTATTCGTCATGAACTGATAGAAGGCGTACTGGACATTCCGCTCGAACACTTCGGCATGGACGGCGAGATCAATCGTATCGTACGCGTGAAAATCCGTGATGCTCTCTTCAAAGCCGACCTCGACGAACTCATACGGAATTCCGTCCTGATCAAATCGCTGACAGAGCCAGCGTGTCACCTTGTCCGTAAAATCAGTCAGCTTGATTCGGATCGGTTGCGTGAACAAAACGGCAGGACCATCCGGGACAGTATACGGTTGACTATAGGACTCAAGAAAACCACAGTCGTTCGGTTGTGCCCGTTCATGGAAGTCATGAATGCCACCACGGACTTCCGCGACGAGCCGGTGGATATAATGACGCGCGGCTTTTGATTCAAACGGACCACCGGCGCGTGGATGGAGCAAGACAAGACCAAACCCGGATTGCGTTGCGATCGTATCAATCGGACTAGAATCAGAAGCCGATGTCCGGTAGACCGGGTCATATTGCTCCGGCATCTGGATGAACTCAATCCGGTCGAGCAGGGCACGGATGCCAAAGTAATTCGGGAACGCTGTCAGAACGGTCTTCTTGTCGTCATGTTGCGTCAGTTGGAACGGTCCCGTCCCAATGCCGTCCTTGATGATACTCGTATGTATCGAGGCAAGTTGCGGCAAAATTGAACTCCGACGCTGATCGAGTGTGAGGTCGACCCGGTACGGACCGTTCGAGACGATCTGTTTCACGTGCCGGTAGGAATAAGCGTAAGCCGGATAGGCAATCAAAGCACGCAGGCTCTTCGTCACTTCCTTACTCGTCAGGAGCGAGCCGTCATGAAAGCGGACGTCCTTCCGTAAGAAGAGACTGAGCGTCGTCCCGTTCCAAATATAATGATGGGCGAGTTCACCCTGGATGTTGCCGTCAACATCGATCGTAAACAGCCGGTTGAAGACGTTCTGGACGAGGTGGGCACTATGGATATCGGCTGCTTCTAACGGGTGTGTCGTCAGGAAGTTCCGTTTTCGCGGAATCAATAACGCATCAGCCGTCGTCTGTGTATAGCCGAATTTTCGTTCCAGTTGCCGCATGAAGCGTCCTGCTTGCGCCGGCGACCAGTCCCACGTCAATTCCTCCGTCACCGACTCGATCGAGTCGCGATCGATCCGTTCGAGCATCCGTTTCGCATACTCTCGTTCGACGTGGCGTAACCAGACGAGTTCACTTAAGTTGCCCCGTCCGCGACCACTCGTGTAACCAATCCAACCGTCTTCCTGCCATTTATTGAGATATCGTTTCGTTTGTTTAGGACTGAGATGGATGGCGTCGGCAAGCGTCGCAATCGAGTAGTGTCCATTTCGGCAAGTCTTCCATAACATAAAAAGATAAGCATCCATCGTCCTTCTCCTCCTTAAAAGGGGACATCTTTTTTGAATGACGTCCATTTTTCCTGTGTCTTGTCTTGTTTATGATACAGGTAGAGAATGGAAGGTGACAATATGAAATGGAAAGAAATACCGAAACCAATTAAAGTACGTCTTATCACATCGTTTTTCAACCGGGCTGTCTCGTTCTCGATCATGCCGTTCATGGCCCTCCTGTTCGTCCAGGCATTCAACGAAGTCATCGCCGGTGCATTTTTGATCGCGATGGTCTTCGTCAGCTTCATCACGAATCTACTCGGCGGATATCTTGCCGACCGCTTTTCCCGCAAACGTCTGCTCGTCACGACTTCTGCGCTCACAGCGCTGACGTTCATCACGATGACGATCTCATTGACACTCGACTGGATGCTGTTGTTCATGGTCATTTACGCTGTCTTCTCGGTGACAAGTAATCTTGGTCGGCCGGCAATGGGGGCGATTATCATCGATGCAACGACGAAGGAAAACCGCCAAGCGGTTTATGCGCTCGACTACTGGCTGATCAATCTCTCGATCGCCATCGGTACGGCGCTCGGGGGCTGGCTCTACGTCAGTAACCAACTGCTGTTGTTCGGGATATTAAGCTTCACGTCGTCCGTTTTACCGATTGCCTATTATCTGTTTCTTGACGACACACCACGGACGTGGCAGCGTCAAAAACTACGTGGTGTCCTCACGGATATCTTCACGAGCTATCAACTCGCTTGGCGGGATCGTCCGTTCGTCAAGGTCGTTTTCGGTTCGATGTGTATCTTAGCGGCTGAGTTTTCTATGGGCAGTTACGTCGCCGTCCGACTCGCCGATTCGTTCGAACCGCTATCATTTGCCGGGTGGTCGATCAACGGGGTCCGGATGATGAGTATCATCAACATCGAAAATACGTTGCTCGTCGTCACGTTGACGTTCATCGTCCAGCGATTAGCGAAGCGTTTGTCTCCGCGCCGGACGCTCGCTGCGGGTCTCATGCTGTACACGATCGGCTACGTCGTCGTGACGAGTGCCAACAGCATGACGGCACTGATGGTCTTCATCTTCATCGCAACGATCGGCGAGTTGCTCTACTCTCCGGTCTTGAACACACAAAAAGCGAACATGATGCCAGCCGATCAACGTGGGGCGTACTCAGCGTTCGCGGGAACGTCGTTTGCTGGAGCGGATTTACTTTCTCGGTCGACGATTCTCGTCGGGACCTTCTTGATTCCGTCGATGATGAGTGTATACCTCGGATTGATCCTCCTAACGGGCTTTGGATTAGTTTATACGAGTCTGTTCGTGAAGGAATCTGTCGAGCGAGAGCGAAACGTATCTTAATAAGGGGGAATATAGATGAACTTACCAGATACTATTGAAACGCCACGGCACCTGTTACGCCGTTGGCAAGACGACGATGCAGAAGCATTGTATGCTTACGCGAAGGATCCAAATGTTGGACCAAAAGCAGGCTGGGCGCCGCACGCGTCACTTGACGAAAGCCAAGAAGTGATCGGCATTTTCCAAGCGTCACCTGGCGAATATGCAGTGACCGATAAGGAAACTGGTGAAGTGATCGGTAGCTTCGGTTTTCACTTCAATCGTCGTCCGGACGATTCAATCACCCATGACCGTCAAGTTGAGATTGGCTATGTCCTCGCGCCTGATTACTGGGGAGAAGGGCGGATGCCGGAAATCGTCGAAGCAATACTTGATTTCATCTTCCGGGAACTGCCGATCGATGTCGTCTGGTGCGGGCACTTTGATTTTAATGACCAATCACGCCGTGTCGTTGAGAAACTCGGTTTTACCCCTGTTCTTGACCGACCATTCGTCTTAGAACGAATCGACGGTCGGACCGTGACGAGTCATGTCTACAACTGGACGCGTGAGCGGTATGAAGCAAAGCGTGAAATAACGAACACGTAATTGAAACCGACACAAGTAATCAGCGAACTTCTCTTAATCTGAGAATTTCGCTTTTTATTTGATTTGATGTGTAAAAAAAACTTTACTTTAAGTCAAAAAAACTTTACTGTTTATTTATGGTAATAAATATAGTGTGATGAAAGGAGAGATGGTTTGGGCATCAAGAGTGATGGATTCATTAAGAATCGATTAGCTGTTTTAAGAGCTGAAAAAGGATGGTCGCAAAAAGAATTGGCAGAGAAGGTCGGAGTCAGTAGACAAACCATTATTTCTTTAGAAGGAAGTCGCTACAGCCCTTCGTTGATTCTGGCGTTTGAAATTGCATATTTATTTGATAAGGATATTAACGAAGTATTTCAATATGAACGAGAAGGTGAGGGAAAAGGGTGATTATAAACATAATAGTAATACCGATTTTTCTATTGAGCTTATTCGTATCGCTACCGTTTATTTTCGGTGAGGAAGGAAAAGATGAGCGGGGAAGACGAATTGTTTCAAGCGCATATACGTATACTTTTCCGATTTTTCCGATTGGTTGGTTACTGTTAGAAACCTACCATCGTAATTACGCTGACCTGACGTTTGTCGATTATCGAAATATATTAGGATTACTTATTCCTCTAACGTTCATTGTTTTAGGTGGTGTGATTTTTACATTAAAAAGACGAGTGTAAATCATTGATCCACTCAAATAACTCAAGATGTGAAAGGTGTGAAAAGTCATAAGACAAAGCAGCGACGTTTTCAAGGTGAGAGAACGTCGCTGCTTTGTCTAATTTTCTACTTAATGATTAAGTGATTAATCTGCCTGACTGTTCTTAGATGAACAGATAAAAGTAACTGCAATCGTAATCGAGGTCAAAACATAACTCACGAGGACGGCGGTAATCTCTGACAAATTAAATACAAACAAAAGCAGCAGTTGAGGCACGAAAAAGACGAACACTGCAATCGGTAAAATCCATGTCTTCGTCTTCCATGCCGTGACGAGAATCCAGGCAATTAGAAGGGCACCAATTAACCAACCAACGCTCGGAGATAACGTGATTTTGGGCGAATCAATGAGTCCGTTGACGATCAACAGTCCGACGATCAGAAGAAGATGAACACTCCCATGAATCCCGTAACGCAGGAGGCGTGGTCGAGCAGTATCGCGTAAGGCGTCTTTGCGGAACAACAATGCAAGTGTCGTCAAATAAACAGCGCTCATCAGTAGGAAGCCACCGACGAGCAGGATACTGTAAGTCGTCGTGCCATTCAAGAGATTTTGTAAGTATAGAAAGCTGGAAGCACCAAGATACACTTGCATGATCGTCCAAAAGGCTTGTTTTGAATCAAATGCCATCTCGTGTGAGATCGACTGGATGTAGGCAGCAGGACTGTCACCCGTGATGGAACGAACCGATTTGCCATCCGCTTCGGCTTCAATCAGATGGTCTTCGAGTTCAAGGACGATCTCGTTCGTCGCTTGTTCATTTTTTCCCGAAGCAAGCAGGTAGACCTTCAAGTCTTCCAAAAATCGGGTTGATTCCGTTGATAGGGTCATCTCAATCATCCTCCTTTAAAATACTTTCAACACTTGTCGAAAGGTGTTGCCATCTTTCCTTGAATGCGGTGAGTTCTTCTGCACCGCTCGTCGTGATCGAATAATACTTCCGTTTCGGACCGGACGGAGAGACGCGTGAAGTCGCTTCGATCCAGCCCAGTTTTTGCATCCGGATCAACAATGGATAGATCGTTCCTTCGCTGATGTCAGAGAAACCGTATGCTTTCAGTTTCGTCGCAAGTTCATAACCATAAATCTCTTCTTCCGCGATCAGTGCAAGTAAACAACCGTCTAGAATCCCCTTTAACATTTGCGTCGATGACATCCGCATCATCCTTTCGCTACTTGGTATTACAAGGTAATGATATACCAAGCTATTTTGTATTACAAGGTAGCTGGAGGAAAAAGATTCATTTCCCTGAAAAAAAGGTAAACAAATCATAAAGTAGATACGTCGCTTGTTTAGAAAAGGGAGGTATTGATCGTGGATAAGCGGAATACTGTCGTCTCGGCGACCGTCGTCTTCATCATCATGGGTATCGTCATGGCTGTCTCTGCGTTTGGTTTCGGCATTCGTTATGGTGAACCGGAGTTGTTACGTATCGCGATCTTTGGTGAAGTCGTTACAGCGATTTTTCTCGTCTGGTACATTCGTCGACATGCCACGTTTGCTGCCGTCGGGTTTTCGAAACTGCAGTCGCGGGGTCTGATCTGGTACATTCCGTTACTGCTGATCGTTATCGTTCAAGTCGGATTGATCGTCAATGCAATGCTCACGACCTCGATTTCATCATCGGCACTCCAACTTGTCGGAATCGTCTTCCTGACGACCTTATTCGTTGGTTTCAATGAGGAAGTCTTGTTTCGAGGCATCATCTTACGTTACCTTCGACCGAACGAACATCCGTATCGTGCCGTCCTCATCAGTGCGCTCCTATTCTCATCTTTCCACTTGCTTAATTTGATCGCCTTGATTCCCCCAGCAGCGATGTTGTTCCAACTTGCGAATACATTCGTCTTTGGTGTGTTCTTAGCGATCATCGCACTCAAGCTGAATACTCTTTGGCCATTGATCATTTTTCATGCGTTATGGGATTTCGCGAGCATCGCAGCGGATGTCGTGAACGTCAATTTAGGCATCACTCCTCTTTTGACACAAGCTTATCTACTCGTCGCGATTGTCATTCAATTGATCTTGTTGAAACGGCACGATCTCAGTCACCTGAATGGACCGATGAATCCACGTAACGTTTGAATAGCTGACTCTCCGTTGTTTGACGGGGAGTTTTTATTTTTGAATAAAGCTAGTATCAATGATTAATATGTAATATATTACTCATATGAAACCTACAGATGATTTAGCCATTGCACGACTTCCTCTCAGTGAGGAAGTATATCGACGTTTACAGCATCACATCATCACTTTACGCCTCGCCCCAGGCGAGAAGGTGAACGATCAAGCGCTCGCGGAAATGTTCGGAGTCAGCCGGACACCGGTCCGCGAAGCCTTGAAACGACTCGAGGAGGAGGGATTGATTTTTGCGAAACGGGGCTCGCGGACGATCGTGACGGAGCTTGATGCTGAACAAGCACAGCAAACCTATCCAATCATCGCGACGCTGCACGGGCTGGCAGCGCGTCTAGCCGGACCGCAATTGACGGAAGACGACTTGATGGAACTTCAGACGATCCATCAACAGTTCACGACGGCAATCGATCAACAGGAGACGGAGACAGCACTGACGTTAGACGATGCCTTTCACGATGTCTTTGTGTTGCGCAGTCAGAACGCTCAGCTACGAGAAACGATTCGCCGATTAACACCGCTGATCCGCCGGCTTGAATACGCCCAGTTCGATCGACTCGGTCGTCAATCGATTGCCGATCATGAGGCGATTTTGATTGCATGTCAACAACGGGATGTCGAGCAGCTCGTCCAGGCGACTGAACATAACTGGAACGGGCTCGGACGTTTACTCGTCTCGACATTAAAGGAGGAGCGCTGATGCGACCAATCATTTATGGGATCTTGGCGGCGATGTTCTTTGCCGTCACCTTCATCTTGAATCAATCGATGCAAGGAGCAGGGGGGAACTGGATCTACAGTGCGTCGCTTCGCTTTTTCTTGATGTTGCCGTTCTTCGTCGTCATCGTCTTGATGCGTCGGGGAATTGGTCGCGTCTTACAGGCACTGCGAGCAGACTTCGGTTTTTGGTTACTGTACGGTACAATCGGTTTCGGACTGTTTTACGGTAGCATCTGTCTTGCTGCCGATCATGCGCCGGGCTGGCTGATTGCCGGAACGTGGCAATTGACGATCCTAGCCGGACCGCTGCTTGCTCCCTTGTTCAAGCAACGGATTCCGTGGTCGGCCCTTAAGTATTCCGTCTTGATCGTCCTTGGGGTCGTCGTCATGCAGTTATCCGTCGCAGGAAGTCTATCGCTACAATCCTTACTGTTCGGTGCCTTGCCGGTGCTCGTCGCTGCGATTGCCTATCCGCTTGGTAACCGGAAAATGATGGAACGGTATGGGGATGAGCTCGACGTCTTTGAACGGATCCTTGGAATGACGATCGCGAGTCTACCGTTTTGGATCGTGCTCTCCGTAATTGCTTACATACAAGTCGGCTTACCAAGTGTCAGTCAAGTGACCCAGTCCGGCTTCGTCGCCTTATTCTCAGGCGTCATCGCGACGTCGCTCTTTTTCTACGCGACGTCACTCGTCCGGACGGAACCGGTCCGGTTAGCCGCGATCGAGGCGACCCAGTCGTTTGAGATCGTCTTCACCGTTCTCGGGGAGATTTTGTTTCTCCATGCAGCACTACCGACGGGACTCGCGACATTCGGGATCATCCTCGTTATGCTCGGGATGACGTTGCATAGCCTGAATCAGGCGGAGCGGACGGTCGTCCGTCCTGCGAAACGAAAAATCAATTGAGAAAGTAGGCTGTCAGATGGTTTTAACAGGTACACTCGTCAATACCGTCCTGATCATCATCGGGACGTTGCTCGGATTGATGTTCCACCGGATTCCGGAACGGATGAAGGAGACGGTCTTGCAAGCGATTGGTCTAGCCGTCGTCGTGCTCGGGATCCAGATGGGGATGAAGAGCACGAACTTTTTGATCGTCATCGGTAGTCTCGTTCTCGGAGGTGCGATCGGGGAATGGTTCCGCCTCGATGAGAAGCTTGACCGGATGGGGGCATGGCTCGAACGTAAGATCAGTCGCGGTCGTCCATCGAATATCGCGGAAGGCTTCGTCACCGCGACGTTGATTTTCGTCATCGGAGCGATGGGTGTCCTCGGTGCGCTCGACGGTGGACTGCGTCAGGATCACGATGTCCTCTATACGAAGGGGTTGATTGACGGCTTCACGGCGCTTGTCCTCAGTTCAACGCTCGGGATCGGCGTCATGTTCTCAGCGATTCCCGTCTTCCTCTATCAAGGGGCGATTGCACTGAGTGCTGTTGCCATCACGAAGTTCATTCCCGACGCCGCGCTGCAAGAATTCATCTTAGAGATGACGGCGACCGGTGGGGTGATGATTGCAGCGATCGGTCTCAATCTAGCCGGAATCACGAAGATTCGTGTCGCGAACTTGTTACCGGGCATCGTCATCGTCGCTGTCATCGTGACGGGCTTACATCTATTCTAACGAAACATCCCCGCCTGTCCGAAAGGACGAGCGGGGATGTTGTGTTATGTCTCAATCAATTCATGTGTCTCGTATGCCGTGATCGTATGTCCATCGTAATGGAAGTCATGCAGTAATGGGTGCTCGGTCGACAGAGCAATCGGTAGGTAGTGCCGGAGGTTGCTGATGACACCCATGTTATCGTCGCCTAAAATCCAGTCGAGTGATTTCCAATCGAGGATTCCTTCAACTGTCATGACCGGTGTTGGAAACGGACGATCTTCTAAATCAGCCAGGTAGAGGTACATGCCAGATGTCTCTTCCCCATGTAAGCGAACGATGCCTTTTGATGTCACTGAGGTGAGCGTGATGCCTGTCTCTTCAAACGTCTCGCGGATGACGGCAGCTTCTGGTGTCTCGCCCGGTTCGATCTTACCACCGACACCATTCCACATGCCCATCGCCGGACGTTTTTGCCGATTGACGAGTAAAAAGTGGTCTGCGTGGCGGATTAAACAAAGTGTGTAACGATCCATGGTTTACGACTCCCGTCCTAAAAAGTGTGTGTTGTACAGCATCTCGAATTGGGCGGGACCTGCGACCGGTAACTCGGTCGTCGTCGTTTCTTCAATCTGTAACGTCCGCTCAGTCAACGTCTTTTGTCCGGTTGGCGTCCGCATCGCGACGAGGCGACCTTTATTGAACGGAGAAGCGTCGCTCTGCTGGATGATCTGTTCCATCTTCGATAAGTCATCTGTTGTAATGGATGTCTCACGGTCGAACCGGTATCCAGTCACAAACTCCGCTTGTCCCGTTCGCTTCATCTCAAGTGTGTCATTATTGATGATCCGGTAACTGCCGCTAGCGGAATGAACGGTCTCTCCACTCAACGGAACAGGAACGAGCGGTAAATTAACGCCGAAGCCGGTATCGAGCAGGTGTGTTTCATTCCAAATGACCGCGACATGGGTCGGTCCGGTCGCTGACCAGGCATCTGACTTCGTATCGTAGACAGTCGCTTGAACGAGTCGAACGGGACAATTCAGTTCCTGCAGGACCCGGTGTAGCAGTCCGTTTAAGTCATAACAGACACCACCGCGTCGCTCTGTCAGAAATGTCTCGATGAAGCGCTCGTCGCTAAACGGACGGATGCGCTTCTCAAGGACGGTCGTATTCTCGAACGGTAACTGGTAAGCGAAGGCTTCGAGTAAGTCAGGTAACTGATCAAACGTGATTGCATCGAGCGGAAACTTAATTCGCTGTCCTAAGTCTTTCATCCAATCCATCTCTGATCCCTCCTTTATTCACTACCTGATTATCCCATATTCCTTCAGAAAATGTGGATTTCAGTCTATATTATCTGAAAATAAGGATTTCCCTTTTGTTCGATGGAAATCTTTGATATGCTGAGACAGGATTAATTAAGAATGATTCTCAATGTCGAATCACGAATTAAAGGAGGTCTCACCATGAGACGGAAAACTTGGATGACAGCGTTGACGCTCCTCGTGTTGAGCAGTTTGATGCTTGCAGCTTGTTCAGGTCAAGCAGAGCAAACGAACGAAAAGACGCGGACGATCACGCACGAAGCAGGAAAAACGAAAGTACCGGAAAAGCCGAAGAAGGTCGTCGCGCTCGAATTCTCGTTCGTTGATGCGTTAGACGAACTCGGCATCACACCAGTCGGAATCGCACAAGAAAACAAGACGGATGTCTCTGGATTACTCGGAAAAGACATCTCGTTCACGGAAGTCGGTACACGCCAACAACCGAATCTTGAAGTGATCAGTTCCCTGCAACCGGATTTGATCATCGGCGACTTCAACCGTCATAAAGGAATTTATAAGCAATTACAAGAAATCGCACCGACGATCATCTTGAAGAGTCGCAATGCGACGTATGAAGAGAACATCGATTCGTTCAAGACGATTGCGGAAGCGGTCGGCAAAACGAAACAGATGGATGATCGCCTTGCGCTTCATGAAGAGCGCTTGCAGGCAGCGAAGAAGAAGGTTGATCCAAAAGATGACCGGAAAGTCATGGTCGGTGTCTTCCGCGCCGATTCACTGACAGCACACGGTGAGACGTCGTTTGACGGTGAGTTGCTCGAGAAGATCAGTATCGAGAATGCCGTTACGAAAACAGCGGAACCGACTGTGACGATCACGTTAGAGCAGATGGTCAAGTGGGATCCGGACGTCATCTTCATGGCGGAAGCCGATCCGAAGTTACTGAAAGAGTGGAAGGATAATCCGCTCTGGAATCAGATCACAGCGGTCAAAAACGGAGAAGTCTACGAAGTCAATCGTGACCTCTGGACACGTTACCGTGGTCTGGACGCTGCTGAACAAATCGTTGACGAAGCAATTCAATTGCTCAAACAGAAATAACGAACGACAAAAAGCCGGAGCAATCTGGCTTTTCGTCTTGATGAAAGGGGAAAGATCCGGTGCAGCGGAAACGTCTGATTTTCGTACTTATCTTACTCAGTTGCTTGGCCGTTTATAGTAGCTTGTTCTTTGGCATCACACAGATGAATCCGGTCCACTTAGTGCAGGAGTGGATCAGTGGCACAATCTCTAAAGCGGGACTCGTCCTGACGAATCTGCGCTTGCCGCGTCTCTTACTCGGATTGTTGCTCGGAGCAAACCTTGCCGTCGCTGGAGCGATCATGCAAGCTGTGACACGGAATCCGCTCGCTTCACCACAAGTCTTTGGGGTCAATGCGGGTGCGTCGTTTCTCGTCGTCTTAAGCCTGCTCATCTTTCCGTCACTCGGGACGGCGAACTTGCTTTACTTCGCTTTTGCTGGTGCCTTACTAGGTGGCGTGCTCGTCTTTTCATTCGCTTCGATTCGCGGCATGACGGCGTTAAAACTTGCCCTCGTTGGGATGGCGATCCATCTCTTGTTGACGTCGTTAACGAAAGGCTTGATTTTGTTCAACGATCGAATCACGAACGTGTTGTACTGGTTGTCCGGTTCACTCAGTGACGCAAGCTGGCTCGAGCTCCGGATCGTCTTACCGTGGTCGCTCGCAGGTTTGATTCTTGCGGCAAGTCTCGCGAAGTCGCTCGCCGTTTTCCAACTCGGGCAAGACGTCGCGGTCGGACTCGGACAAAAAGTGACGCGGATCCGTCTGCTTGCCGGCATCAGTGTCGTGTTACTCGCAGGGGTGACGGTTGCCGTCGCCGGAGCAATCGGCTTCATCGGTCTGATGGTGCCGCACATCACGCGTCGACTCGTTGGCGAGGACTACCGAATCGTCTTACCCGTCTCTGCCGTCATCGGTGGTCTGTTGTTGACGTACGCTGATGTCCTCGCGCGCTTCATCGCCTATCCGTATGAATCACCGGTCGGCATCGTGACGTCATTGCTCGGGGCACCTTTCTTCCTTCTGCTGGCACGCCGTCAGATGAAAGGGGGATTACGATGAGAGAGATGCGTCGGATTCTACTTGTCGCAGTAATCGTATTCGTCACTAGCTTCGCCTTAATGTCGGTCGGTTCGATTCAGTTGTCGTTAACGGAACTCTGGCAGTCGTTCTTTAGTGGAAAGGATGCTTTCATCGTCCAAAATTACCGTCTGCCGCGAACGGTCCTCGCCTTTTTAGCAGGAGCGAGTTTCGCTCTTGCTGGAGCGATTTTACAAAGTGTCATCCGTAATCCATTGATCTCACCGGACGTGATCGGGGTGACGAACGGAGCGTCGCTGTTCGCTGTCTTGACGATTGCCCTCGTGCCGGACGGTCCGCTCTTGTTGACACCGATCGCCGCCTTTATCGGGGCAGCACTCGTCATGCTGGCGTTGATGATGCTTGAGCGGGGGGGGAACGTTTCCCGCAGTTCGTTTGCGTTACTTGGTATCGCCGTTAGTGCGATCTGTGCTTCAGGAACAGAATACCTGTTGATTAAATTTCCACTCCAGACGAACGATTCACTCGTCTGGCTTGCTGGAAGTCTGTTCGGGAAAGGGTGGCAGGAAGTGTTGATCTTAGCGCCGGTGCTCGTCGTGATTGGTGCGATCCTCTTCTATCGACACCGTCAACTCGATGTCTTATCACTTAGTGAGGAAGTCAGCATTGGTCTCGGATTACCGATTCAGCGGACACGGCACGTCTTCTTAGCGCTCGCTGTCATCCTAGCCGGTGTTGCCGTCGCAACGGTCGGTGCAATCGGCTTCATCGGTCTGATTGCTCCACATATGGCACGGCATCTCGTCGGACATAAACACCTCGCCGTCTTACCGATGGCGCTATTGCTCGGCGGTGGGTTACTCGTCGTCGCTGATGCGCTCGGTCGGGGCATTCACCCGCCGCTTGAAGTGCCAGCTGGATTGATCACAGCAATCATCGGTGTGCCGTACTTCCTGTATCTCTTACGAAGAGAGCGGGCTTCATGAACAGATAGCAGAAAATAAAAATAATCCCCCTCATTTCATAAGTGGAATGGGGGGGATGTTGTATAGAAGTTTTTGTTTGATTCATCATGAGGCAAGTTATTAACTTTATGCCGAGCGAATTTCTGAACCTAAATTCAAGAAGATCTCTTCCAACGACGCTTCCTCGACTTCGAGTCGATACACGTTAACGTGTTGCGAGACGAGGTAGCTATTGATCTTAGCAATATCGTGTTCACTTTGGACGATGAACGTCGAGTGAGTAGAGGAGACGTTGACGTCTTTCGCAAGTGTCGACAACTTGTTCTGCAGATGTTGTCGTGTATCATTGTCGAGCAACGCATGTTTTACGTGAACGGTGATGTTCTTCTCATGTTGTTCCCGTAACTCCTCCATCGTGCCTTGCGTCTGAATCGTTCCGTCCTGCATGATCGCAATCTCCGTACACAGTTTTTCGACCTCGTCTAAGTTATGAGACGTTAAGAAAATCGTCGTTCCGTCTGCTGCAATCTTGCGGATCAAAGTATGAATCCCGAGAATCGAGTTGGCATCAACGCCAGACGTCGGTTCATCTAAAAATAGGATTTCCGGTCGATTAATCAGGGCTTGGGCGATCCCGAGCTTTTTTTTCATCCCAAAGGAGTAGTTCTTCGTTTTCACATCGATGGCGTCTTCGAGTTGTACATCACGGAGGAGTTGTTTTAATTCGTCCGTCGTCGTCTTCAGACCGAGGACTTTACTGAAATACTTCAAGTGATCGAGCGCCGTGAAGTTTTCGTAAAAGGTCGAGTAATCCGGCAGGACGCCGATTCGGGTCCGGACGTCTTTCAAAG
>NZ_WBYY01000028.1:0-24839 GCF_048985645.1 Exiguobacterium sp. A1_3_1
TGTGTATAAGAGACAGATCTGTCAGTTCCTGTTACGCTCACCAGTCATGGACCGTGTGATGGGAACAGGATCACCGGTCGAAGTTCTCGGAGCTCCGATTGAAGAAGAGACGCTTGAAGAGCAAGCGGTCTCGCACCAACGCCTCGTCAGTGGAGATGCGTTCCCGTTAACGGACGTCACGACGACAACAGGCAGCAGTCATGTCTTCGCTGTCACGGCGGAAGAGACAGGGATGTATCAGGTCACGTTGACGGCACGTTCGAATGCTGGTGAACTGGCGCAGATGCCAGTGACGTTGTTTGCGAACAACATGCCGGTCGCGACCTTTACCTTCAACGGAACGAACGGCGAGTGGGTCAGTCAGACGAAGGACGTCTTCGTCTTCAACCCACACAACTATCTGAAACTCTACTTTGCACTCGGTGGTCTCGAGTTAAAAGAGTTGACGTTTATGCTTGCGGAATCGTTTCATATGAAGAACGGCTGATTAGATTAGCCGGACGGAAAGGACGGATTGCGTGCAGTTTTCCATCATCAAAAAACGGGTCGAGCAACTGCTCGCCCCGTCGCTACAGGGACGGATTGCTTTTCATGCAGCTGTCTACCGGATTCAAGATAGTCCTAGTCGCGTTTGGATGACGTTTGACGGAGAAGAGATTCTCGGAGCAGACGACTTTCACTTCGAGCGGGAAGTCGAGCGGCGTTATGCATTACAAGCTGCACAGTTACCGGAAAAACCAGCCGGATCGTTATGGCAGTCCGACTGGTTGAAGCAGTCGCATGCGTTATCCGCTGAGATCGAACGACAGGTCAAACAAGACGGGTACATGGAGAACTACGAGATGCAACAGGACTTGTTGCAGTACCCGAACCTTGCGTTTGAACAAGCGATTGTTCATCCACATCCTTTCATTCGTGGTATCGCACGGCTCGATCGGCGACTCGGCAAACGGCGCTTCCTGTTGCTGACGCATCAGTCTGACTTTGAACAATGGTGTGCAGATACGCGGCAAACCGTCGAACACTGGTGATACGAAAAAAGCACGCTTCCTCAAGACGAGGAGGCGTGCTTTGCTGTTAAATTGAAAACGAGTTGACCTCGTGAATTCCTTCTTCTTCAACGAAGGCGTCGAGTAAGGCACGCACTTCGTCCGTTGAGTTCGTCTCCATCAATTTGACCCGCAGTTCACTCGCACCGCGGAATCCGCGGACGTAAATCTTGAAGAACCGGCGTAATGGCTTGAAGAGACGGGGCTCGAATTGAGCCGAGTAATGATCGTGCAGATCGAGCTGGAGACGTAACAAATCGAGGAGTTCTTGGCTCGAATGTTCTTTTTTCTCGACTTCGAATGCAAACGGGTTGTGGAAGATCCCGCGACCAATCATGACACCGTCGACCCCGTACTTCTCGACGAGTTCAAGACCGTGTTGGCGATCGTTGATATCCCCATTGATTGTCAGTAACGTTTGTGGTGCGATCTCATCGCGTAACTTCTTGATTTCCGGAATCAATTCGAAGTGTGCTGGAACGGCGCTCATCTCTTTACGTGTCCGGAGGTGAATCGAGAGGTTCGCGATATCTTGTTCGAGGATGTGGCGCAACCAATCGTGCCACTCTTCGACCTTCGTGTAGCCGAGACGCGTTTTGACGCTGACCGGGAGACCGCCCGCTTTTGCAGCTTGGATCAGTTCAGCCGCGACTTCCGGACGATTGATCAAGCCGGAGCCTTTTCCGTTCACAGCGACGTTATGGACGGGACAGCCCATGTTGATGTCGATCCCGCTAAAGCCCATCTCTGCCATGCCGATGCTCATTTCGCGGAAATATTCCGGTTTGTCGCCCCAGATGTGAGCGACCATTGGTTGTTCATCCTCCGTGAACTCGAGACGTCCGCGGACGCTCTGCTTGCCTTTCGGATGACAATAGCTTTCTGTATTCGTAAATTCCGTGAAGAAGACGTCCGGACGCGCCGCTTTTGCGACGACATGGCGGAAGACGACGTCGGTGACGTCTTCCATCGGTGCTAAGACGAAAAATGGTCGTGGTAAGTCCTGCCAAAAGTTCTTTTTCATAGTATATTAAACCCTTTCCTTAAGGTAATGCACATGTGTGGTTAAAGAATTTCATCAACTATACACTTTAAGCGCTCTGGCTAAAAAGTGCAAGTAAGGGATGCGATTCACTAGATGCAGGAGGGAATGAAGGAAATAAGAGAAAGTTGGACGGAGGTAGTTTCCAGATATTGAATCTTTTCCGTCGATGATCGCGTAAATGAGACTATACACTAAAGGAGGAGACCGGGATGCATACACTCTATATGAAAGAAAAAGCGTTTAGTTTACGTGGACGATTCTCGATTCAAGACGAGGCAGGGCACGACGCCTATCACATCGAGGGCAGTTTTATGAAACTTCCGAAGTCGTTCAGCGTGACGAACCGAGATGGAGAGGAAGTCGCGGAAATCACGAAGAAGACGTTCAGTTTCCGACCGGTCTTTTATGTCGAAGCAGCAGGGCAATCGTTTGAAATCATTAAAGAGTTCACGTTCTTCAAGGACCGCTATACAATCAACTCGGATCAATTCGAAGTGACGGGCGACTGGTGGGATGTTGATTTTGAGGTCTTACAACAAGGGAAACGGATTGGTCGCGTGCAGAAGAAATGGATCTCTTGGACCGATCAGTACATCATTGAAGTCGAAGATGAAGCAATGGAAGAATTGTTGATCGCCCTCGTCGTCGCGATTGATTGCGTCAAGGCGGAGGAAAGTTCGAACTCTACATCTTTCATTGATTAAAAAGGAGCAGGATTTAGAATGGAACAGTGGGACGTATACACAGCAGATCGTAAGAAAACAGGACGGCTCTGGCAACGGGGAACGCCACATACAGCCGGCGATTATCACATGACGATTCACGTCTGTGTCTTTAACGCAAAAGGAGAGATGCTCGTCCAACAACGGCAACCGTTCAAATCCGGTTGGCCGAACATGTGGGATGTGACGGTCGGGGGCAGTGCGATCAGTGGGGATACGAGTCAGATGGCAGCGCAACGGGAACTGTCGGAAGAGCTCGGACTCGACATCGATTTCACAGGCATTCGTCCCCATCTGACGATTCCGTTTGAAATCGGTTTTGATGATTATTATCTCGTCGAGCAGGAAGTGGATTTGACGACGTTGACGCTACAGGAAGAAGAAGTCCAACGCGTCGCTTGGATGACAGAAGAAGCCATCGTCAACGGAATCGAAGAAGGATGGTTCATCGGTTATCATGAATCATTGATTCGACTGTTGTTTGCCCTTCGCCATAGTTACGGCGCGCATAACGAAGCATAAAAATAAGCCCTTCCGGTGATTCGGAAGGGCTTGTTGCTTGATTAAGCGGATTTTTGAAGTGTATCCGTCTGTTTTGGTTTTGTTTCTGGTAAGAAGAACGTGAAGAACAGATACACGGAACAGCAGAGGAAGAAGACGATCATTGAGACCGTATATCCCGCATGTCCGAGTGCGTAACTCCAAATGATCGTAAAGATCGTCTGCGTCGCATAAGCGATTGCCCAGAAGAGGCCGAATAAAACGGTGATCTTTTGCGGTGTCATCCCTTTTCGTTCGTGTGCCAAGTTCATGAAGATCGGATACTGGATGTACATCGCAAATCCAGAAATGAACGCAAAGACATATGAAACGAGTGGCGAGATGTTTCCGAACAAGACGGTGACGAGGAAACTCGCGATCATGACCGTCCCGCTGATCAACAGAATCGGTTTACGAGGTGTCCCTTTGTTACCGATCCGCAGACCGACGAACGTACCGACGATTCCGGCACCGGAGACCAACAGGTTGACGAGCGAACCGTTCAACTGCGTATACGTATCGAACACAGGTTTCAAGCCAACGAGCGATAAGATATAGAGCGTCAAGAAACCGCCGAAGGCAACCGCATATTTCCAGAGGAACGGATCGCGGACAGCATCTCCGTAACCGTAAGGCGTTTCGTCCGCGTCCGGAGCATCGTTCAACTCGAACGACTCACTACCGATCCACCACGCGAAGAAGAGGATCGCTGTTAGACTCGCGAAGATCGTCAACGTTAGTTTCCAGTCACTGACGAACTGATCAGCGAACAAGGTGAACAAGAGCGAAACAACGAATGCACCGACGTTATAGGAAACAGTGTTGAAGGCGTTGATCCGTAATTTTTCAGCCGGATCTTGGACGTAACGTGTCACGACCGGGTTCATGTAGACGATGACCATTGAACCACCGAGTCCCATGACCATGCGAGCGACCGTATACGCCCAGTAGTTCGGTAGGTAGATGGCGACGATCGACATCATCAGGAAGAACAGTGCGAGTAACGGTGCTTTTTTCGGACCGAGCTTCATCAAGATGAGCGCGGCGAGAATGTTGGCGAAGACACGCGCCGTCGTAATCGAATAATTGACGAGTTGTGAGATGAGGGGGTCAACGGTCTGATTGCCGAAGAAATGCGCCGTGATTTGTGGCGTCAATGATGAACCCGCGACCCAGTTCATGGCGAAGGTCGCATAGGCGAACCAGAGGACGATCATCATGAAATAGCCTTTTTTTGTGGTAGACATAAAAATCCCTTCTTTTCTGAAGTTCCGTTTCATACCTGAATCGAAAACTACTTAACTTTATTATCAATTCGTTTAATATAAAGCCGTTTCGAAGGGAAGTAAAATAGATAGTTCTTATGCTTTTCATAAGTAAAAAGAATAGATTATATCAAGTCATATGCCTAAAATGAATAGATTTTCAAAAAGCTTCCAAGTGTTCGACGATTGTTTGTTGCTGAATACGTGTCACCTTAAAAATATCCGGATTCTTCAGCTGTAAACTTTCTTCGAATCCAAACGTAGGGTCAATCGAATGCAGATATAAAGATAACAAATTCCCATGTGTCACGAGAATGGAACCATCATGCTGTTGCAACGCTTCTTCAACGACACGCGTGATGCGCTTAGTTGCTATCCAGCTAGATTCACCACCAGGACACGTATAGTCTGGATCGATGAACGTTCGACGAAGATGGTCCTGCCAATCGTCAAGTGGAACAGCACTTAACCGTCGCTCTTTTAAGTCCTCTTCTTGTGCAACGGGTAGTTTCAGAGCAGTCGCAAGTGGTTGAATCGAGTCGAGCGCTCGGCGATACGGACTCGAAATAAGGTGTGGGATTGGAAGATCAAATAACTGCGTACACAGTCGTTGCGCCTGTTCTTCTCCACGAGGTGTTAACGGGGCTTCCGGTGCTTGACCAGTCGTTTCACAGTGGCGAATCAAGTAAATCGTCGACATGAATGTTTCATCCTTTCGTGATCAAGTGGTGCTGTATGATTTCTGGAAAAGATGGTAAAGTCCTTTTCATAGATTGAAAAATCATTTTGAAAAAGGCGTTGACAAACGCTGTCGAGATTACTAGAATTAGAAACAATTCATCGATGCAGCGACGCATCGGATAATCAAATAAAGAGAAAGCTATGATTGTCATGGGTCACACTATGGCAGGAGCAGCTTCTGGAGAGACCGTGTCGACACGGCGCCGAAGGGTTCACAATCTCAGGCAAACGGACAGAAGAGTAATCACATGCAGCGACGGGCATTCATGGAATGTCGTAGTGGCGTGTATGGGTTATTCCTTTGATTTTGTTGAGATTGGACATTCGTCCAGTCTCTTTTTTCTTTTTCAGGACCGACAGAACGGTCTGAAGCGTAGAGAAACCATCACAAGGAGGAGTTCAGGTTTGGAACAGCAAGGATTAAAACGGGATTTATCGAATCGTCATGTACAGTTGATTGCCATTGGTGGAACGATCGGAACGGGTTTGTTTTTAGGATCAGGTAAAGCGATCCAACTCGCCGGCCCATCGATCATTTTTGCCTACTTACTCGTCGGGATCGCGATCTTCTTCGTCATGCGGGCACTTGGGGAATTGTTATTGTCAAAAGCAGGTTATCAGTCACTCACGGATATCGCAGAAGATTATCTCGGACCACGTGCCGCGTTCGTGACCGGTTGGACATATTGGTTCTGTTGGATCATGACAGCGATGGCGGACATCATCGCCGTCGGTCTGTACGTCAAGTATTGGTTTGATATCCCGCAATGGATTCCAGCCGTTCTTGCTCTCTTGATTTTACTTAGCTTTAACTTGTTGACCGTTAAATTGTTCGGTGAACTCGAGTTTTGGTTTGCCTTGATCAAGGTCGTGACAATCCTTGCTTTGATTGGTGTCGGAATCGTCTTGCTCGCGATTGGGTTTAAAACAGACGCGGGTCCGGTGACGGTGTCGAATCTCTGGTCACATGGCGGCTGGATGCCAAATGGAATTACAGGATTCTTGCTATCGTTCCAAATGGTCGTCTTCGCCTATGTCGGCGTTGAGCTCGTTGGGGTGTCGGCAGCAGAGACAGCGGATCCGAAGAAGAACATTCCATCCGCAATCAATAAGATTCCACTTCGGATCTTATTCTTCTATGTCGGTGCCTTACTCGTCCTCTTGATGATCAACCCATGGACAGGATTAAGTGCAACAGAGAGCCCGTTCGTCAAGACGTTCAGTCTGATTGGGATTCCGCTCGCAGCCGGAATCATCAACTTCGTCGTACTGACGTCTGCTGCTTCTGCGTGTAACAGCGGAATGTTCTCGACGAGCCGGATTCTGTATAACCTGGGAAATCAACAGCAAGCGTCGAACAAGTTCTCGAAGTTGAATAAAAATCATGTTCCAGCAAACGCCTTGTTCGTCTCGACGATCGTTGTCTCAGTCGGTGCTTTGCTCAGTAAACTGTTACCAGGGCAAGCGTTCAGTATCGTCACGACAATCAGTGCGATCTGCTTCATTTGGGTCTGGGGTGTCATCCTCGTCTGTCATCTCCGGTACAAGAAACAAAATCCGGAATTGCATGCGGCGTCGACATTCAAAGCACCATTGACACCACTCGTCAATTACCTCGTGCTTGGATTGTTTGCAGTCATTCTCGTCGTCATGCTATTTGCTGACGATACACGTCCAGCTTTGTTGCTGACACCGGTCTGGTTCCTTGGACTATTCGGACTGTATCACCTCCGGAAAAAGAAACAACAAGCAGCTAATCAAAAAAGTGCGTAAGCCAAAACAAGCCGGTTGGATCTAATCCGACCGGCTTGTTTCATGGTATATCGAAAGCTCCATCCTGTAGCTGTTTCCGAAGTGCTTTAGCTTTCTTTCGAATATCGCGTTTGCTGTCCGCATCGCGCTTTCCCCATTGCCGATACATCATCGACATCCGCTGATTATCAGCGAAGCGTTTTTCGTGCCGGTCGATGAAATCCCAGTACAAGGCGTTAAACGGACAGGCATCTTCTCCGAGCATGTCCTTTTGATGGAACGGACATCCCTTGCAATAATCGCTCATCTTATGGATGTAATTCGCCGAAGCGATGTACGGTTTAGTCGATAATGTTCCTCCGTCGGCATGAAGCGCCATCCCGAGGACGTTCGGTAAGACGACCCAGTCGTAGGCATCGATGTACATCTCGTTGAACCAATCTGCCGTCTGTTGCGGCGAGATCGCAAATAGATTAGCGAAGTTCCCGAGCACCATCAAGCGTTGGATATGGTGATTATGAGCATGCTCGACGACAGGACGTAACGATTCTGCGACACAGTTCATGTTCGTTTTCCCGGTCCAGAAAAAGTCTGGTAGATCCGCTTCATGACGTAGCGCATTGACAGAAGCATAGTCTGGCATCTCGGCTAGATAGACGGCGCGCATGTACTCGCGCCAGCCGAGAATTTGCCGAATGAAACCTTCGACCGCATTGAGCGGAGCATCTTGATCTTCAAGGGCAGCCTCGACTTGACGAATGACCTCTTCGGGTGTCAGCAAGCCGAGATTGATTGCTGCTGATAAGAGCGAATGCGATAACGTATCTTCACCGGTCAGCATGGCGTCTTGATACGTCCCGAACGTCTCGAGTCGTTCTTCGATGAAGCAATGGAGAGCCCGAGTCGCTTCCTGTCGCGTAACCGGCCAATGAAAGGAATCAAGTGCTCCCGGATGATTGGAAAAATCACGTTCGACCTTGTCGATGACATCCTTTGTGATGCGATCAGGGCGAAACTGAACGGGATCGGGAAACGTCGTCCCGGACTTCGCCGGTTTCCGGTTCTCGGCGTCAAACGACCACTTTCCACCGATCGCTTTAGAGCCGTTCATGAGAACGTTTCGTTCCTTGCGCAGTTTGCGATAAAAACGATCCATCTTGTATGGCTTGTCGCCGATTGCTTCGATCGCTTCTTCCTGTGTCAGTAAAAACAATGGTACGTCAGAACAGACTTCGACCGTGATCTTCTTCGGCAAGGCGTCTTGCCACTTGTGCATCGCCTTGCGCATCGGTTCGTCTGTGATCGCCGTATAGAATACATGGTCCGGATCATGATCTTTCCGGTGTGCCTTAAATGCCTGATCAAACGAATCGGCTTCTCGGTAATCGACGGTGAAGCCTTTTTCGCGCAGTTCTTCCGCAAAATGTCGCATCGCTGAGAAGACGAGGACAAGTTTTTGTTTATGGTACGTCTTCCACTTGGAGCGTGAGGTCGCTTCGACCATCAGGATGACGTCATCTTGTTTGTTTGCTTCCTGCAATAAGGGGAGATCGTGATTCAATTGATTACCAAATATCCAGCGTGTCGCCATGAGAGTCCCTCCTTTATCTTTGTTATATGATTACCGTTTTTGAATAAATTCATACGTTCGTGTGTGTTCCAAACGATACTTGCAGGACAATTAAATTTTGTTTATACTATAAGTATTTTACATTAAAAACCAATATAGTTGATAAATTGAATCACCTTTGAGGATGAGGAGTGAATCAAGTGAGGTCAAAGATTTCATCAGTACCAAAAGACTATGAGGTTTTAAATGCAAAACGTCTAAGACGTCATGTTGCTGTTACAGTCGTTATTCCAGTGTACAACGCGATTATCTATCTTGAACGAACGATTAACTCCGTTTTAGTACAGACGATCGGTATTCGAAACGTGACGATCATTGCGGTAGATGATAAATCCACAGATGGCTCACGCCGTCTGTTAAGACGCTTATCTTCCTTATATCCTCAACTTGTCAGCATACTGCTGAAAAACAATACGGGCACGCCTGCGATGCCACGTAATCTAGGTTTGGCTCTTGCACGATCGAAATATGTTACGTTTTTGGATGCGGACGATTGGTTAGCGCATGATGGATTACGAATTTTGAATGAGACGATGGATCGAACCGGAGTGGACTACGCCGTCGGACGTACAATTCAAGTGTCTACGAATCAACCGAACCGAATCATCGGTGTTCACGAATCGAATCGTAATCGTGATCACGTTTCTCCTTATACGTTAAAGCATGCGTTTTATCATCTCGGTCCACGTGCCCGTATGATGCGTCGAGACTTTCTGCTACGTCATGCGATTCAATTTCCTTCAATGAAATTCGCCGAAGATAAACAATTTTTTATCGATGTCTTAATACGAACGGATGCGATATCAACGGTCACGGCTCCCATCTATTATTTGAACCGTCTCGAGGAAAATGACTCATTAACGAAGCAGACTGATATCATGGAAAAGATGGAAACAAATCTTATCGTCTTACGACGTGTGTTGGAATATAAATTACCTGTTGAAAAGGAGCGTCTCATCCTCAATCGACTGATTGAGTTTGACTGCATCACACGCTTATATGATCGTAAGCACTTTCTCAAAAGTCATGATCCGTCAGCCTATCATCAAATGTTTGCGCGCGTCGTTGCCTTATTTACGCAACACCGTTCCTATCCCATCGATTCATTGATTGAAAAGCCGTTCAATCGTCTGTTGTATCATTACTGGAACACCGGACGTTTTGATGATTTCATGGATGCTGTCAAGTGGTCGAAATCGAAAGAAACAAAGGAAATCGAATGGGTGGATGATCAACCTTACTGGAGTATTCCATTAGGCAGTGGTCAGAAACAAATGCTAGCTCTCCCTCTATATGTGAAGGTGCACGAATTAGAACTGACAGAAAAGGGACTCGAGCTAACGGTTCAAACACTTGGAGATCGTCGAATTCGTGTAGAAGGGATTTCGTTACAACATCGTAATTGGATGGAAGAAACGCATCTTTTAAAGACAGATGTCATAGATCTTGAAAATCATTATTATCGCTTGCAGGTAGAACTACCCAAACAAATGGAGCGGGGGAGTTATCTTGTTTATCTACGTTTTGATGACTATGGACAGCAGGTCATGGCTATTTCGATGGAGGAGCCAGTGATTCAAAAAAGCCATCACACCTATCGTTGGTATGAAACCATTAAAGGAAACTTAGGATTACGCATCAAATGAGCGGAATCGTCTGCTTCGAAAAGAGGCAGACGATTTTGTAAAATCAGCTGCCGCGGCACATTTCTGAATGTAAAAGAAGTTCCTTTCTGTGCAAGCTATGATAGGGTTATAATGGAAAGGTAAGTTGTCGTCATGAGGGGGAAGTTTTTCATGACAGGTAGTCCATAATATCAACGGGGATAGGAAGGATATCATGAGCAGTATGCCTAAAAAAACAGACGTTATTTTAATTGGTGCCGGAGTCATGAGCGCGACGTTAGGGGTCTTATTAAAAGAACTCGCGCCTGAGATCAACATCAAGGTATTCGAGAAACTCGCGAGTGCCGGGGAAGAGAGCTCGAACGAGTGGAACAATGCAGGAACAGGTCACGCCGCATTATGCGAACTGAACTATACGACGGAAAACGCTGATGGTTCAATCGATATCAGTAAAGCGGTCAAAGTAAACGAACAGTTCCAACTATCACGTCAATTCTGGTCGCATCTCGTCAAGGAAGGTGTCTTGCCGAATCCGAAAGAATTCATCATGCCGATTCCACATATGAGTATGGTTGAAGGAACAGAAAACGTCGAATTTCTGAAAAAACGATTGGAAGCGCTATCAGCGAATCCGTTGTTTGCGGGAATGGAATATTCAGAGGATCCAGCGAAATTAGCCGAGTGGATTCCACTCATCATGAACGGTCGGACGTCACCCGAGCCGATCGCTGCGACGAAAATCGATTCAGGAACGGACGTCAATTTTGGTGCGTTGACACGAATCCTGTTTGAATATCTCGAACAGCACGATGTAGAGATTAACTATCAGCACGGTGTCGAGGATTTGAAGCGTGTTGACGGAGGCTGGGAAGTCAAAGTGAAGAATGAGCGCGATCACCGGATCGAGCATCATACGGCTCAGTTCGTCTTCATCGGGGGTGGTGGCGGTAGTCTACCGTTGCTCCAAAAAACAGGCATCGAGGAATCGAAGCAAATCGGTGGTTTCCCAGTCAGTGGCTTGTTTCTCGTCTGTAAAAATCCTGAAATCATTGAACAGCATCATGCGAAAGTCTACGGAAAAGCGAAAGTCGGAGCACCGCCGATGTCAGTACCACACTTGGATACACGATACATCGATGGGAAGAAATCACTCCTCTTCGGACCGTTCGCTGGCTTTTCACCGAAGTTCCTCAAGACAGGTTCAAATCTTGATTTGATCGCGTCCGTCAAACCGAACAACGTCTTGACGATGCTTGCTGCGGGAGCTAAAGAGATGGGATTGACGAAGTACCTGATCGAACAAGTCCTCTTGTCGACGGAACAACGGATGAACGAATTACGAGAGTTCATCCCGAATGCGAAGACAGAAGACTGGGATGTCGTCGTCGCTGGTCAACGTGTCCAAGTCATCAAGGATACACCACAAGGAAAAGGGACACTCCAGTTCGGAACAGAAGTCGTCAGTGCAGCCGACGGATCTGTCGCTGCCTTACTCGGGGCGTCTCCAGGTGCCTCAACAGCGGTACCGGTCATGCTCGAAGTACTCGCGAAATGTTTCCCGTCCGAACTACCGGCGTGGGAAGCAAAAATCAAGGAGATGATTCCGTCTTACGGGATCTCACTCGTTGAACATCCGGAGCTGTTCGAACAGATCCATGCCGAAACAGCAAAAACGCTCGAACTCGAACAAGGTCAACCGATTCGCTAAACGAAAACCGTCCGACTCTACGAGGAGCCGGACGGTTTTTTTGATTTAGCGGAAGTTACGGAAGAAGCGTGTTTTCTTTAATGCGATCCCGACTGGAATCGCGACAAGGATTCCGAGGACGTTTTGTGTGATGTTTCCTGGAATCGAAGCGGTTGGTGCGACCCAGTTACTGTAAAGAATACCTTCACAAACATAGTAAACAGCAAGCATGACGGGAGCAGAAACAATCATTGCAAAAATATTTAAGCCAGGGTTGTCTCCTTTGTATCGCGAAGACCAGGCGATACGCCCGACAATATATCCTTGGAGTCCTCGAGCTACGATTGTAAATGGAGCCCAGAGTGTCCATCCACTGATAAGATCAAATAATCCCATACCGATTGCTCCGGCAATCAATGCTGTCCGTGGACCGAATAAAATCGCGATGAGAAAGAGCATCGCTGTTCCCATATGAACGAGACCGCCGCTTGAAGCGATCGGCAGTTTGATATTGATGAATAGTGTCGCAACAAGAACAAGTGCGATTGACATCGCAGTGATGACGAGCTGGCGGGTACGAGTGCTAGAATACGGTGCTGCTTTTTGCATGTGGCTAACCTTCTTTATGATAGATTTTAAGATATCTTCAATCTATCAGATGACTGAACTAGTCAAAAGTGTCAACTTTGAATTATTTATAGGGGTCAGTTTTGAATACAAATCTTGATCTGTTCTTAATTCCATAAGAGTACGATCTATTGATACACTCTTGAATGAAAAAATCCATAAAACGGTTGTCGTTTTCGAATCTGTTCCTCGTTTTTTTCGTACAATGAACAGCGAAAGGGAGGGGAAGTCAGTGAAATATCAGATTGCGACAGCTGTTTTTTTATTCGCTTCATTGTCATCAGTCACATCGGAGGCAAAGGACCAGACGACACAACACCAACGTTATTACGCAGCATATGAAAAAATCGTGGAAAACATAAATCGGACACATGAAAATGCGGACGTCACGTTGCTTGCAGCAAATCAATTCGCAGACGAGGACTGGGTTTCGCCGGAACGTTTTCAAGAACGGGCACTCGAACGGTTGAAGCCGCTACGTGTCCAAACGAGCTTAGAGTGGGATAGTGAACGAACGCTTGAACGCACAGAACGTGGAAACGATGTCCGGATCATCGGAAATTTCGAGACGGAACTCTTGGAACAGAGTAAACGCCAACGATTATCCGATGTCTTTTCGATGACGTCTCTTGCAATCGATGGTGGAAAATGGACGCAAACCGGATTCTCCGGTACTCCAATCGATGCTTGGCAAACAATGGTCGTAACAGTCAGTGGTACATACGCGAAGCAGGGCATCTTAACAAAACACCACATCACAAAAGAATATCATTGTACATGGTACGGTGAAATCTACTATTGAGACAGAAAAAGAGCGAAACTCGTTTGAGTTCCGCTCTTTTTCATTAATTCCGGATCAAGTGATCGAAAGCACCGAGTGCAGCTGTTGCACCAGATCCCATCGAGATGATGATCTGTTTATACGCGCTATCCGTGCAGTCTCCTGCAGCGAACACGCCTGGTACGTTCGTTGCACCATGACGATCGACTTGGACTTCACCGAACTTGTTACGGCTCACCGTTTCACCGAGCCAGTCCGTGTTCGGTACGAGACCGATCTGGACGAAGACACCCTCGAGCTCGACGTGACGTTCGACGTTCGTTTCGCGCTCGATATACGTGATACCGTTCACTTTGTCCGTTCCTGTGATTTCCTTCGTCTGTGCGTTGACGACGACCGTGACGTTCGAAAGGGAAGCGAGGCGTTCTTGAAGAACAGCATCCGCTTTTAGTTCCGGTGCGAATTCAAGGACCGTGACATGCTTGACGATTCCTGCGAGATCGATGGCTGCTTCGATCCCTGAGTTTCCGCCACCGATGACTGCGACACGTTTTCCTTCGAACAATGGACCATCACAGTGTGGGCAGTAGGCGACGCCTTTGTTCTTGAATTCGAGTTCGCCTGGGACACCAACGTTACGCCAGCGTGCACCTGTTGAAAGGATCAAACTCTTCGTTTTCAAGACAGCACCGTTCTCAAGCTCGAGCTCAAGGAGGTCCTTCTTCTCAAGGCGAGTTGCCCGTTGTAGGTTCATGACGTCGATGCCATATTCCTTGACGTGCTCCTCAAGACTTGCGACGAGTTTTGGTCCTTCCGTGTACTTCATGCTGATGAAGTTCTCGATGCTCATCGTATCCATGACTTGTCCACCGAAGCGTTCTGCGACGATTCCTGTCCGGATGCCTTTACGGGCTGCATAGATGGCAGCACTCGATCCAGCTGGACCACCACCGACGACGAGGACATCGTATGGATCTTTATCAGCGAAATCAGAAGCATCGGCACCTGTACCAAGCTTCGCCAAGATTTCTTCGAGTGACATCCGTCCGTTACCGAATGCTTCGCCATTGACGAAGACCGTCGGAACAGCCATGATCTCTTTTTGTTCGACTTCTTCCTTAAATGCCGCGCCATCAATCATCGTGTGACTGATGTTCGGGTTGAGGACGCTCATGACGTTCAATGCTTGTACGACATCCGGGCAGTTGTGGCAGCTCAAGCTGATGTACGACTCGAAATGGTACGTTTCTTGAATGCCTTGAATCTGCTTGATGACGTCCGCATCGACCTTCGGTGCTCGACCGCTGACTTGTAGCAGAGCGAGAACGAGGGACGTGAACTCATGACCGAGTGGGATTCCCGCGAACGTGATGCCGCTTGTCTCACCGACACGGTTGACTGAGAAACTTGGTGTCCGGGGAAGGCTTGCCTGCTCGACGGAGATGCGTGGTGTCATGCTTGCGATCTCTTCGACGAGTGCGCTCATCTCAAGCGAGACGGCGTCTGTCCCAGCGCTAACCGCTAGGACGAGATCGCCTTCGAGAAGCTCGAGGTATTGCGCGAGTTGTGCTTTAATGTCTGGTGCTAAAGCCATCGCGAATCCGCTCCTTAAATTTTTCCGACGAGATCAAGGCTTGGTGTGAGTGTTGCAGAGCCTTCTTCCCATTTCGCTGGGCAGACTTCGCCTGGGTTGTTACGTACGTATTGTGCTGCTTTGATTTTGTTGACGAGCGTGCTTGCATCGCGACCGATACCGCCTGCATTGATTTCAACCGTTTGGATGACGCCGTCTGGATCGATGATGAACGTACCGCGGTCAGCAAGACCATCTTGTTCGTTCAAGACTTCGAAGTTACGTGAGATGACGTGTGATGGGTCGCCGATCATGACGTACTCGATTTTACCGATTGTTTCTGATGTTTCGTGCCATGCTTTATGTGTGAAATGCGTATCTGTTGAAACAGAGTAAACTTCAACGTCAAGCGCTTTGAGTGTTTCGTATTGGTTTTGAAGATCTTCGAGTTCTGTCGGGCAAACGAATGTAAAGTCTGCAGGGTAGAAACATACGACACTCCATTTACCGCGAAGGTTGGCATCCGTTAGGTCAATGAATTCTCCGTTGTGGAATGCTGATGCACTGAATGGTTTTACTTCACTTCCGATTAAAGACATGATAAAAATCCTCCTCAAGGGTTCTATTTTTAGAATCTGTTCTAGTGCATACAAGGAATCTGTATTTATCACACTAGAATAATTCTAATCTAATACTAATTTCATATAGACCAACACTTTTGTCAAGGTATAATCGGCAATTTCTTATTTCAGGAAAGATTGTGTGAACAAAAAAAGAAATCCCGACTCCTAAATGAAACAGGAGTCGGGAGCTGTATTCTTTATTGCCAGTCCGTGTGGAAGATCCCTTCGCGGTCTGTCCGTGCATACGTGTGAGCACCGAAATAATCGCGTTGTGCTTGCAACATGTTGGCATTCGAATTCGCTGTCCGGTAGCTATCGTAATACGTCAGTGACGTCGATAGAGATGGGAGTGCAAAACCAGATAATGCACCCTCGGCAACGACGTGACGTAACGATTCTTGATACGCCTGTACTTTCTCAGCGAAGAACGGGGCGAGCATCAAGTTCGAGAGGTTCGCATCATTTTTGAACGCTTCACTGATGACGTTCAAGAAGTCGGCCCGGATGATACATCCACCACGGAAGATCAAGGCGATTTCCTCGAGGCGTAAGTTCCAGTCATACAACTCAGACGACGTTCGGTACTGGGTGAAGCCTTGCGCGTATGCGGCAACTTTCCCCATATAAAGCGCTTGACGAATCCGTTCGACCCACGCGTCTCGCTCAAGCGTTGACAAGTCTTCTGGTCCCTTTAGGACAGCAGACGCTACGACGCGTTCTTCTTTGATAGCTGAAAGGTAACGCGCGAACAGGGCTTCTGTAATGATCGAAGAGGCGATCCCATTATCAATGGCTTGCAGGCTCGTCCATTTTCCAGTTCCTTTTTGACCGGCTTGATCGAGAATGACATCAATCAACGGTTGCCCTGTCTCGTCATCCGTTTTTCGGAGGATATCCGCTGTGATCTCAATCAAGTAACTTTTCAGTTCACCTTCGTTCCATTCAGCGAAGATATCCGCGACTTCCGTGACGTCGAGTCCGAGACGGAAACGGAGGAAGCTATACGCTTCAGCGATCAATTGCATGTCCGCATACTCGATTCCGTTATGGACCATCTTGACGAAGTGACCAGCGCCTTTCGGACCAATATAAACACAACATGGATCTCCTTCGACGTGAGCGGCGATCTTCGTCAAGATCGGTGCGACATGTTCGTAAGCTTCTTTCGATCCACCAGGCATGATCGCAGGACCGGTCCGCGCACCGACTTCACCACCCGATACACCGACGCCGATGTATTCGATCCCATGGCGTTGTAACTCGTCGAAACGACGCTCTGTATCGAGGAAGTGAGAGTTCCCACCATCCATGATGATATCGCCTGTTTCGAGATGCGGAAGCAACGATTCGATGACTGAATCAATCGCGCTACCAGCCGTGACCATCATGAAGATTTTACGTGGGCGAGCGAGTGATTGAACGAATGCTTCAATGTCGTAGTACGGATGAAGGGGTAGTCCTTCATCATGTGCGACGAGATCGTCTGTTAAATCACGTGTGTAGTTATAGATGGCGACTTCTTCTTGATGACTTGCCATATTCAGTGCCAGGTTGCGTCCCATGACGCCAAGCCCGATGACTCCGATAGAATGTTGCATAAGTAGAACGACTCCTTTTCTTAGACGACGAGGCTGAGGAGAAGAACGAACCCAAGTCCACAAACGGAAATGATCGTCTCAAGCACAGTCCATGTCGCAAACGTTTCTTTTAATGATAACCCGAAATACTCTTTAAACATCCAGAAGCCTGCATCATTGACGTGTGAAGCGATCAGACTACCTGCACCAGTCGCGAGAACGACGAGCGCTAAGTTGACGTCGGATTGCTCCAGTAACGGAATGACGAGACCTGCCGTTGAGAGGGCAGCGACTGTAGCGGAACCAAGTGAGATCCGGAGAATCGCAGCAATCAACCAAGCGAGTAGGATTGGGGATAACGCTGATCCATCAAATAAGTGCGCAACGTATTTCCCAACACCACCGTCAATCAAGACTTGTTTGAAGGCACCGCCACCACCGATGATCAATAGCATCATCCCGATTTGGGCGATCGCCGTCGTACAAGATTCCATGACCGTTTGCATCGGAATCTGACGCGCGATCCCCATCGTGTAGACCGCGACGAGTAGTGAAATCAACATCGCCGTTGAAGCGTTCCCGATGAATTCAATCGCCGAGATGACACTGTTTTCACCCCAACCGAGTGTTTCTTGTAAGAGCGTGAAGATCGTTGCGACCGACATCAAAAGAACCGGTAGCATCGCCGTGAAGACACTGATGCCGAAGCCTGGTGTCTCGTCTAAATCAAATTCTTTTTGTTCCCCGAGTGACGCGATGTTTCCTGTCCGTGTAAACGATTCAGGAACGAGTCGTTTCGCGATTTTCGTAAAGATAGGACCGGCAATAATGACCGTCGGAACAGCAACGATGAAACCATACAATAAGACTTCCCCGATATTGGCTTTATATTCCCCAGCGATGACGGTCGGACCCGGGTGAGGTGGTAAGAAGCCGTGCGTGACAGACAGGGCTGCGACCATCGGGATTCCGAGATATAGAATCGAGACACGAAGCTGACGTGAAATCGCAAAGACGATTGGAATCAACAGGACGAGTCCGACTTCGAAGAAGAGGGCGATCCCGATGATGAATGAAGCGACGACGACTGCCCACTGGATGTTCTTTTCCCCAAACCGAGCGACAAGCGTCATGGCGATTCGCTGCGCCCCCCCGGCGTCAGCAATCAGCTTTCCAAGCATGGCACCAAGACCAAAGATCAATGCGAGGTGACCAAGCGTTCCTCCGATACCAGCTTCGATCGTTTTGACGATCTGATCGAGCGGCATGCCGAGTAGTAGTGCAACGCCAAAGGAAACGATGATGAGTGAGACGAACGTATTTAATTTCAACCCCATGATGAGAACGAGCAACGCGACGATCCCAATTCCTACGATGACTAAAGGCATGATGACTTCCCCCAAAAGATTAAGTTAGTTTTCTTCTTGAATCAAGCTCCGTTGATACGTAGCGATTCGTTTATGATCCTCAGACAATGTTCGAGCCAAACTAATGAAAATCGGTAAGAGCTGACGATATTCATGCATCGCTTCTTCATTTGGTACATGACGATGCGTTTCCCCAATCATCTCGGAGACGACTTCGAACGAATCGACTTCCCCTGTCGCATACAGTCCGAGAATACACGCACCGAGACATGAACTTTCAAAACTTTCCGGAATGACGACTTCCGATTCAAAGATGTCCGCCATCATTTGGCGCCAGACTTCGGACCGGGCAAACCCACCCGTCGCCTGAATCCGTGTCACAGGACCGTCCATACACTCGACGAGTGCGAGGAAGACGGTATACAGATTGTAGATGACGCCTTCTAGTGCTGCCCGGATCATATGCTCTTTTTTGTGCGAAAGCGTTAAACCGAAGAACGAACCGCTGACATCCGGATTCCAGAGCGGCGCTCGTTCACCGGACAAGTAAGGATGGAACAATAGCCCGTCGGATCCAGGACGGACGCGTTCGGCAATCTTCGTCAAAACAGCGTACGGATCGATGCCAAGGCGTTTTGCTGTCTCGACTTCGGCTGACGCGAGTTCGTCTCGGATCCACCGTAAGACCATTCCGCCATTATTGACGGGCCCACCGATGACCCAGTGGTCCTCGGTCAGCGCGTAACAGAACGTCCGTCCTTTTTCATCGGTCTGCGGACGATCAATGATCGTTCGGATGGCACCGCTCGTTCCGATCGTGATCGCAATTTCCCCTTTGCGAATCGCGTTGACACCTAAGTTAGAAAGAACACCGTCACTGGCACCGACTAGGAACGGCGTATCGATGGAGAGTCCCATTTGTCGTGCGTAATCAGTATTCAGTCCGGTACATGACGTCGTCGTCGGTACGGGTTCCGATAAATAGCTGGCATCGATTCCTGCGACGTGTAACGCGCCCGTATCCCAGCCTAATTCATGAATGTTGAAGAGACCGGTTGCTGAAGCGAGAGAGTGGTCGATGACGTATCTGCCGAACAGTCTTTGGAACACGAATTCCTTGATCCCGACATATTTTTTCGTTTGAGCATGGAGCTCCGGACGATCTTCGACGAGCCAACTGATTTTGCTGAGCGGTGACATCGGATGGATCGGTGTTCCGGTCCGGTGATAGATTGATAGACCATATTGTTCCTTGATCTTGTTCGACCATGCTTCACTCCGACTGTCTGCCCATGTGATGCAGGCAGTCAATGGTTGATGTTGTGCGTCCATCGCGATCAAGCTGTGCATAGCACTACTGAACGCGACGAACTTCGGTGGCATGCTCGGATGACGTTTCGTGATCAAACGGATCGATTCGAGTACAGCATCGAAAATTTCTTCTGGATCTTGCTCCGCTGTCGACCGGTTCGGTGTATGAAGCGGGTAACCGACGTTCGTTTGTCCGATGACCTCTCCTTTTGTCGTAAAGAGGACCGCTTTCGTACTCGTCGTTCCGATATCGACGCCTAACATGTATTCAGTCATGTGAATCGACTCCTTTCGACATCATTTGTTGCGTTTTCCAGAGATCTTCGACTTCCTGGACGTCATCAAAGTTCTGATGTAAGGAAGCGACCATCCGTTCACGATCCCCTGTCTCGATCGCTTCGATGTACAAGGCGTGGTTCGCGAGGATGCGTTCGAAGTCTTCGATGTCTTCCTCGAATCGTACCCGCATCGATAGGAGGATGAAACTTTCCATGACCGGTTTGAGATTTTGCCAAATCATGCTGACATATCCATGATCAATCGAGCGGATGATCGTTTCGTGAAACAGTACGTCCTGGAAGGAGAATTCATCGGCATCCTTGTATTTGATGGCAACTTTCATCATTTCGAGAATTTTACTGAGTTCACGGACGAGTTCTGCCCGTTCGATTTTGACGAGTCGTTCGAAGACGAACGTTTCAATGAGTAGCCGGACATCATAGATTTCCTGAATGTCGCGCTCAGACAAACCGACGACGACCGCTCCCATTCGTTCGAGACGAATCAATTGTTCGGATGCAAGGACCTTTAACGCATCACGGACGGGCGAGCGACTGACTGAAAAATCAGAGGCTAATTTGTTTTCGGATAAAATGGTACCGCTTTCAATCTTTCCTGAAATGATGCGCATCCGTAGCTCGTGTGCGACACGATCTCCAGCGGAAGCTTTTGCTAACCACTTCAAGGGGTATAACAGTTCTGACATGGAATCACCTGATTTCTAAAGTGAGTATACTTGTATACAAGTTAGTATAAACGTTTTTTTCTAAAATGCAAACGCTTAACTTACATTTTAGTGATTCAAGCAGGAATCAGGAAAATGGTTTCCGATATGTTAGGGTGAAGGAGTAAGTAACGAATCGATTAGTTAAAAAGGAGGTAATGCATATGCATGTTTTAGTCGTAGGTGCCGGAGCAGTTGGAGGTTATTTCGGGGGACGTCTTGCTGAGCAAGGGGAACAGGTGACATTCCTTGTTCGTCCGAAGCGCTATGAACAATTACAAAAGACAGGGTTACAGATCACTAGTCCTCATGATGATGTTATGATCACGCCTCAGTTAGTGACACGAGACATGCGACTGAATCACACATTTGATGTCGTCTTACTTTCGACGAAAGCCTATCACTTGGATGATGTCCTACAGGATCTTGCGCCATTTGTTTCGAGCGAGACGTACATCATTCCTTTGTTGAACGGCATGCAGCATATACGACGGTTAACAGAAGTCTTCGGAGAAGATCGAGTACTGGGCGGACTTTGCTTCATTGAATCGACGCTTGATGCAGAAGGGCGTATTATACAGACAAGCCCGTCGCATCGGCTATTGTTTGGTTCACGAACCGGTAAACCAACATCGCGTTTAGAGGAGATTGCAACACGTTTTGCGAAAGCGAAGGCACCGATGGCGTACTCGATGCATATCATGGATGACATGTGGCAAAAGTACCTCTTCATTTCGACATTTGCGGGCGTGACGACACTATTTCGCTCTGCCATCGGTCCAATTCGCAAGGACCCAATTGGTCATCAGATGATTCAAGACGTCATGAAGGAAGCGAAGCAAGCGATGGAAGAACAAGGCGCAGTCTTTAATGACGATGTAGAAGCGGTCTTGCTGAAGCAGATGCATGCAATGGAAGACACTATGAAATCGTCAATGTTACGGGACATGGAAAAGGGTCAGCCCGTCGAAGTGAAACATTTCTTTAGTACGTTGCTCGAAACACGCTCTTCACGTCATCTTCAACTGATTGAATCTAATTTATGGATCTATCAAAAAAATCGGGAAATGCCTGTTGACTGAATTATCTGCATTCTGATATGGTTAGGAACAATTACATACTTATCCAGAGAGGTGGAGGGACTGGCCCTATGAAACCTCAGCAACAGGTCGAAAGATACTGTGCTAATTCCTGCGGGTGCTGCACCCGATCGATAAGATTTCCGAATTGTCGACCGACGCATCCGTGAGGATGCGTTTTTTGTTTGAAATAGGTGGAACGAGGAGGAAATGGATTCATGAAAACGAGCGGAGCATTTCGACGCAAGATGGAATCACGTCATCTGATCATGCTGTCGTTAGGTGGTGTCATTGGAACAGGATTATTTTTAAGTACAGGTTATACGTTGGAACAAGCAGGACGTGTCGGAACGATTTTATCGTATTTGATCGGAGCCGTCGTCGTTTACTTAGTCATGTTAAGTCTCGGTGAACTCGCCGTGCACATGCCGGAAACCGGATCATTCCATAAGTACGCAACGAAGTACATTGGACCCGGCACCGGTTATACAGTAGCCTGGCTCTACTGGCTGACGTGGACGGTCGCCCTTGGTTCAGAATTCACGGCAGCAGGCATTTTGATGCAACGTTGGTTCCCATCGATTCCGGTTTGGGTGTTCAGTGCCTTATTCGCTGCGATGATCCTTGGTATCAACGTCTTGAAGGTTCGCGTGTTCGCTGAAGTCGAGTTTTGGTTCTCCGCCATTAAGGTCGTGACGATTATTGCGTTCATTTTACTTGGTGCGGGAGCGATCGTCGGCTTCATTCCACTGCAAGATGGTAGCCCAGCCCCATTCTTTTCTTCCTTAACGGAAGGTGGATTATTCCCAAATGGTGCTTTCGTCATCTTCATGACGATGCTTGCCGTGAATTTTGCTTACTCGGGAACGGAACTGATCGGTGTCGCAGCGGGTGAAGCAGTCGATCCGAAACGGACGATTCCGCTTGCGATCCGGACGACGATCTTGCGACTCGTCCTCTTCTTCGTCGGTACGATCATCGTGTTAGCCGTCTTATTGCCAACGGATGGGAAAGGTGTACTCGAAAGTCCGTTCGTCGCCGTGTTCGAACGGATCGGAATTCCCTACGCTGCAGACGTGATGAACTTCGTCATTTTGACAGCGATCTTGTCGGCAGCGAACTCTGGACTTTACGCCGCCTCTCGGATGCTCTGGTCGCTTGCGAACGAACGTATGATTCCACGCTTCTTCGCCCAGGTGACACCAAGTGGGGTTCCACTTCGAGCTGTATTGTTCAGCATGCTTGGCGGAGGACTTGCCTTGCTGTCTAGCATCTATGCAGCAGGGAGTGTCTATATCGCGCTCGTCTCGATTTCCGGTCTTGCTGTCGTCGTCGTTTGGATGAGTATCAGCGTTGCCCAGTATCGCTTCCGGAAGCAATTTCTTCGTGAAGGGCATACGGTCGACGAATTGGTCTATCGCACACCACTCTTTCCATTCGTACCGATCGCCGCTTTCGTCGTTTGTTTGATTTCTCTGATTGGTATCGGATTTGATCCGACACAACGAATTGCCTTGTACTGTGGTATTCCATTCATCGTGATCTGTTATATCGTTCATGCGTTCACGAATTCTTCTCAGAAACGGAGTGTTGAAGATGTCCCGAATCAAAAATCCAGTTGATCAACGATTACAGGAAGTTCCCTTTCTCATTTTAGACGGTGCCCTTGCAACCGAACTTGAACAGAAGGGATTCGATCTGAACGACCCGCTTTGGTCAGCACGTCTCTTGATCGAAGCACCGGAACAGATCGAGCGTGTCCATCACGATTACTTTGAAGTAGGTGCTGATGTCGCCATCACTTCAAGCTATCAAGCAAGTATCGAAGGCTTCAAGCAACGTCATATCACGACAGAGGAAGCACAGTCGCTGATTCGACAAACCGTTACCTTGGTCCAAAATGCACGCACGCGTAGCGGAAAGAGTGACGCATTAATCGCAGGATCAGTGGGTCCTTATGGTGCCTACTTAGCAGATGGTTCTGAGTATCGCGGTCATTATGGGGTGTCAGCAGATGTGCTAGAAGCCTTCCACAGACCACGGATCGAAGCATTGATTGAAGCGGGGGCTGATCTGCTGGCATTTGAGACGATTCCGTCGCTCGAGGAAGCTGTCGTGTTGTTCCGGATTCTCGAAGCGTATCCGGAAGTGTCTGCTTGGCTGACGTTCTCGCTTCAAGATGCGACACACATTAGTGAAGGAACGGCACTTGCGACGTGTATTGAAACGGTCGGACAACATCCACAGCTCGCAGCAATCGGTGCAAATTGTTTTCCGGCATCTTACGCGACCGACTTTATCCGTCACGTCAAGGCGTTGACGAATGTGCCAATCATCGTCTATCCGAACTCCGGTGAGGTCTATGATCCGGTCGCAAAAACATGGTCGGGTACGAATCAGTGTACGTCGTTCCAAACCGTCGCGAAGACATGGTATGAGGCAGGGGCACGATTGATCGGCGGTTGTTGCCGAACGTCACCTGAACATATCGCACAAATTCGTTCGGTTTGTCAGGTTTCTCATACATCATGAATAATGACGAAAAAACGGACGCGAAATCGATTGATTTCGCGTCCGTTCCTTTAAATGGTGTGATTTCGTTACCGCTCGCGCAAGGCACGGTTGAATTGTTGCAATAGACGTCCAAAATCTTCGGCATCATCCGATGGCCAGTCCGTCAGTAGACGTTCGATGCTCGCGAGGCGCGCTGTCCGGTAAATCGTGAGCTCTTCTTGTCCTTTATCCGTAATATGATAGAAGAAGGCACGACCATCTGTCGGATCTTTTACTTTTTCCACAAGTTGCTTTTGATCGAGCGCTGCAGCTTGGCGACTGACGGTCG
>NZ_WBYY01000029.1:0-24229 GCF_048985645.1 Exiguobacterium sp. A1_3_1
GTGGGCTCGGAGATGTGTATAAGAGACAGACACCAGACTGAGCGTCAAGTACTGCTACCGCACCATCAAGTACGCGAAGTGAACGTTCAACCTCAACTGTGAAGTCTACGTGTCCAGGTGTATCGATGATGTTTACGCGGTTACCTTTCCATTGAGCAGTTGTTGCTGCCGATGTAATCGTGATCCCACGCTCTTGCTCTTGCTCCATCCAGTCCATTTGTGAAGCACCTTCGTGCGTTTCACCAATCTTGTGGATACGACCCGTGTAATACAGGATACGCTCAGTCGTTGTTGTTTTACCAGCATCGATGTGAGCCATGATCCCGATGTTACGAGTGTTCTTAAGGGAGAATTCTCTTGCCATCTTTAAACATTCTCCTTTCGCATTTTAGTTTAGTGGTCGTGTGTTGCCACACGTCATGACTATACCCGAAAGCCACCTCATAATTCCATTAAAAATGGCATGCATGAGGTGGTGATTTTCGGAATTACCAGCGGTAGTGAGCAAACGCTTTGTTCGCTTCCGCCATTTTGTGCATATCTTCGCGCTTCTTAACAGAAGCACCAGTGTTGTTTGCAGCGTCCATGATTTCGTTAGCAAGGCGCGCATCCATAGTTTTTTCGTTACGGAGACGTGAGTAGTTCACGAGGTAACGAAGTGCGAGTGTCGTACGACGCTCTGGGCGAACTTCGACAGGAACTTGATAGTTAGCTCCACCTACACGGCGTGCTTTAACTTCAAGAACTGGCATGATGTTGTTCATCGCTTCTTCAAAGACTTCCATTGCATCGCGACCTGAACGTTCAGCGATAGTTTCGAAAGCTTTGTATAAGATTTGTTGAGCAGTACCTTTTTTACCATCTAACATAAGACGGTTGATAAGGCGGGTAACGAGTTTAGAGTTGTAGATCGGATCAGCCATTACATCACGACGTTCTGCTTGACCTTTACGTGGCATTCCGAGTCCCTCCTTTCATATAGTGAGGTGATATCTTAAGATATCTAGATTATTTTTTAACTTTAGGACGTTTAGTACCGTATTTCGAACGACCTTGCATACGGCCGTCAACACCAGCTGTATCAAGCGCACCACGAACGATGTGGTAACGTACCCCTGGTAAGTCTTTTACGCGGCCGCCGCGGATAAGAACAACACTGTGCTCTTGAAGGTTGTGGCCGATACCTGGGATGTAAGCTGTTACTTCCATTGTGTTCGTCAAACGTACACGTGCGTATTTACGAAGAGCCGAGTTCGGTTTCTTCGGAGTCATTGTACCTACACGAGTACAAACACCACGTTTTTGTGGTGAGCTGATGTCAGTACGAGCTTTAATGAAGCTGTTGTACCCTTTGTTCAGCGCTGGCGAATCTGATTTCACAACTTTTGATTGACGTCCTTTACGGACTAATTGGTTGATAGTAGGCATCTTTGAGATCCTCCCTTCCTGAATTCATGACAAATTTCAAAACCACCGAGCCGGGTGGTTCATCGAAAGTCATAATGAAACGTTTTGCGTGGCTCAGGCATTCCATCGCCACACAAAACGCATTATCAAACTTTCTTAATGGCAACAGCGGTTGCTGCGACATCGATTCCACAAGCTTTTCCAAGCTCTTGCTTAGAAGGAACATTCACGACTGGAACGTTAGCTTGTTTCGCCGCATCGAGCAATGCTTGTTTTACGTGTTCATCTGCGTCATCCGCAATGATCACTTCCGACGCCTTGCCAGATCGCAATGCTTTGAGCGTTTGCTTTTGACCGACAAACTTCAAATCTGCGCCGACTACTTTTTTGTAAGACATGAAGATATCCTCCAAAATAACACAGCCGGTTGGCAACACTATATCATAGTAGCACCGCCATACCGGCGTGTCAAGGCGTTTTATTCTACCGGAGAATCGGCTTCTACAGGTGCTTCGCCAGCTACTTCGAGATCGATCTGACGGTAACGTGACATCCCAGTACCAGCTGGAACCAACTTACCAATAATGACGTTCTCTTTCAAGCCGCGAAGGTAGTCGCTCTTCCCTTTAATCGCTGCATCCGTAAGGACACGAGTCGTTTCTTGGAACGACGCAGCCGATAGGAATGAATCTGTTTCAAGTGACGCTTTCGTGATACCGAGAAGAACTGGTTTCGCCGAAGCGAGAGCTTTCCCGTTACGGAGCGCTTCTTTACAAGCTTCCTTGAACGTGCTGATATCGACGAGCGAACCTGGTAAGAGTGAAGTCTCACCAGACTCGATGACACGTACGCGACGGATCATTTGGCGAACCATGACCTCGACGTGTTTGTCACCGATCTCAACCCCTTGCATCCGGTATACTTTTTGAACTTCTTGGAGCAAGTAGTTCTGAACGCCGGATACACCTTTAACGTTCAAGAGTTCTTTCGGATCGATCGAACCTTCCGTGAAGACTTGACCGGCTTTGACCTCGTCCCCGAGCTGAACACGTAGACGCGAACCGAATGGGATCGTGTATGTGCGTGTTTCGCTGAGTCCTTGGACCGTCAATTCACGTTTGTCACGCGATTCCGTGAAGTCGATGACTTGACCATCGATTTCCGAGATGACCGCTTGACCTTTCGGGTTACGCGCTTCGAACAACTCTTGGATACGCGGAAGACCTTGTGTGATATCGTCCCCGGCAACCCCACCTGTGTGGAAGGTACGCATCGTAAGCTGCGTTCCTGGCTCACCGATTGATTGTGCCGCGATGATACCGACAGCTTCGCCGACTTCGACGTCGTTGCCTGTTGCCAAGTTGCGTCCGTAACATTTCTTACAGACACCATGGCTTGTGTTACATGTGAAGGCAGTACGGATCTCAACGTTGTCGACACCAGCGTCCGTGATGGCACGCGCGAGGTCTTCATCGATGAGTTCGTTCGTTGAAACGAGGACTTCTCCTGTTTCAGGGTGAACGACGTTTTCGAATGCAGTACGGCCGACAAGGCGGTCGTAGAGGCTTTCAATCTCTTCCGTTCCTTCACGGAGTGCTGTGACGCGGATACCACGATCCGTTCCACAATCATCTTCACGGATGATGACGTCTTGAGCAACGTCAACGAGACGACGAGTCAGGTAACCTGAGTCAGCCGTTTTCAAGGCTGTATCGGCAAGACCTTTACGTGCACCGTGTGTCGAGATGAAGTATTCCTGTACCGTTAGACCCTCACGGAACGATGATTTGATCGGGAGCTCGATGATCCGTCCACTTGGAGCGGCCATGAGTCCACGCATACCAGCGAGCTGCGTGAAGTTCGACGCGTTACCACGGGCACCGGAGTCACTCATCATGAAGATCGGGTTGAGACGGTTGAGGGATTTCATCAGACGAGACTGAATTTCATCCTTCGCATCATTCCACGATTTAACGACGCGCTCATAGCGCTCGTCTTCTGTGATGAGACCACGACGGTACGATTTCATGACGCGGTCGACATTGTCCTGCGCTTCAACAAGAATCTCTTGTTTGTCCGGAAGAACGATGATGTCCGCGATCCCTACCGTGATACCGGCACGAGTCGAGTGTTTGAATCCGAGGTTTTTCATGCGGTCGAGCATGCGGCTTGTTTCTGTCGTCTCAAACCGTTTGAAGACTTCCGCGATGACATTTCCAAGGAATCCTTTTTTGAACGGGTCGATGATCGGACGGTTCTTCAGTTCTGCCGCGACATCTGTTCCTTTTTCAAGGAAGTACTTGTCTGGCGTCGCTTCTTGAAGGTTCGTCATCGTTGGTTCGTTCAAGTAAGGGAACGTCGTTGGGAGGATCTCGTTGAAGATCAACTTACCGACTGTTGTAATCAATAATTTCTCGTTTTGCTCTTCCGTGAATGTCGGGTTCTTGAGAACTCCGGCTGGAATCGCAACACGTGTATGGAAGTGCGCATAACCGTTTTGGTAAGCGATGAGCGCTTCGTTCACTGTCGAGAAGATTTTACCTTCGCCGATCGCGTTTTCGCGCTCGAGCGTGAGGTAGTAGTTACCGAGGACCATATCCTGCGATGGTGTAACAACAGGTTTACCGTCTTTCGGGTTCAAGATGTTTTGTGCAGCGAGCATGAGAAGACGTGCTTCTGCTTGTGCTTCTGCCGAAAGTGGTACGTGAACCGCCATTTGGTCACCATCGAAATCGGCGTTGTATGCCGTACATACGAGTGGGTGAAGGCGAATCGCGCGTCCTTCGACGAGCGTTGGTTCGAACGCCTGGATACCGAGACGGTGAAGTGTCGGTGCACGGTTCAAGAGAACCGGATGCTCACGGATGACTTCTTCGAGGACATCCCAGATTTCAGGTTGAACGCGCTCGATTTTCCGTTTCGCACTCTTGATGTTCGGTGCGATGCCACGAGAGACGAGTTCTTTCATGACGAACGGTTTGAAGAGTTCAAGGGCCATTTCTTTTGGAAGACCACATTGATACATCTTCAGGTTTGGACCAACGACGATAACCGAACGACCAGAGTAGTCGACACGTTTACCGAGCAAGTTTTGACGGAAACGTCCTTGTTTCCCTTTCAACATGTGTGAAAGTGATTTAAGTGGACGGTTACCTGGTCCAGTGACTGGACGACCGCGACGACCGTTATCGATCAAAGCATCAACTGCTTCTTGAAGCATCCGTTTTTCATTCTGAACGATGATGTTCGGAGCGCCAAGGTCAAGAAGACGCTTGAGACGGTTGTTACGGTTGATGACGCGGCGGTACAAGTCGTTCAAGTCAGACGTTGCGAAACGTCCGCCATCGAGTTGAACCATCGGACGAAGTTCCGGTGGGATGACTGGAAGTACTTCAAGCACCATCCATTCTGGATTGTTGCCTGAGTTACGGAACGCATCGAGGACTTCAAGGCGTTTGATCGCACGCGTACGACGTTGTCCTTGAATCATACGAAGCTCTTCACGTAATGCAGCGACTTCTTTATCGAGTTCTACGTCACGGAGCAATTTACGAACTGCTTCCGCACCCATTTCAGCAGTGAACGAACGACCGAACTTCTCACGATATGCACGGTATTCTTTCTCTGAAAGGAGTTGTTTCTTCTCAAGTGTCGATTCGCCTGGATCTGTGACGACGTACGACGCGAAGTAGATGATCTCTTCTAACGCACGCGGTGACATGTCGAGGACGAGTCCCATACGGCTAGGAATTCCTTTGAAGTACCAGATGTGCGAAACCGGTGCTGCGAGCTCGATGTGACCCATGCGCTCACGACGGACTTTCGACTTCGTGACTTCAACGCCACAGCGGTCACAAATGATTCCTTTATAGCGGATCCGTTTGTATTTACCACAGTAACATTCCCAGTCTTTTGTTGGACCAAAGATACGTTCACAGAACAAACCGTCTTTCTCCGGTTTGAGTGTACGATAGTTGATCGTCTCCGGCTTTTTCACTTCCCCGAAAGACCATGAACGGATCTTTTCGGGGGAAGCGAGGCCGATTTGCATATATTCAAATCTATTAACATCTACCAAGGGGTGGACCTCCCTTTCGCTTATTCCTCTTCAGTAACAACTGGTGCGACAGGCGCTTGAACTTCTTCGAGTGCTGGAGTCGCGTTCGGGATATTGTCCTCGTCTTCGTCGCGCATTTCGATTTCTTCATCATCAGCAGACATCATCTTGACGTCCATACCAAGGGATTGAAGCTCTTTAATGAGGACTCGGAACGATTCCGGTACGCCCGGTTGTGGTACATTCTCACCTTTAACGATTGCTTCGTACGCTTTAACACGACCGATCGTGTCATCCGACTTGATTGTAAGGATCTCTTGGAGCGTGTAGGCTGCGCCGTATGCTTCAAGTGCCCATACTTCCATCTCACCGAAACGCTGACCACCGAACTGGGCTTTACCACCGAGCGGTTGTTGTGTGACGAGTGAGTATGGTCCTGTCGAACGTGCGTGAAGTTTATCATCGACCATGTGAGCAAGTTTAATCATATACATGACACCGACAGAGATGCGGTTGTCGAACGCTTCACCCGAACGACCATCATAAAGGACAGTCTTCGCGTCGCGATCCATACCTGCTTCTTCAATCGTTGCCCAAACATCTTCCTCACGCGCACCATCGAATACCGGTGATGCGACTTTGATGCCGAGTTGACGTGCTGCCATCCCGAGGTGAAGCTCGAGCAACTGCCCGATGTTCATCCGTGATGGAACCCCAAGTGGGTTCAACATGATGTCAATTGGCGTACCGTCTGGCATGTACGGCATGTCTTCTTCTGGAAGGATACGCGAGATAACACCTTTGTTACCGTGACGACCCGCCATTTTGTCACCCTCGTGAATCTTACGCTTCTGAACGATATAAGCACGGATCAACTGGTTGACACCAGGTGAGAGCTCGTCCCCATTATCGCGATCGAAGATTTTGACGTCGAGGATGATTCCATCACCACCGTGTGGTACACGGAGAGATGTATCACGGACTTCACGTGCTTTTTCACCGAAGATTGCATGAAGAAGACGTTCTTCCGCTGTCAATTCCGTTACACCCTTCGGCGTAACTTTACCGACGAGGATATCGCCGTCCTTGACTTCCGCACCGACGCGGATGATTCCGCGATCGTCGAGGTTTTTCAAGGCATCATCACCGACGTTCGGAATATCACGTGTGATTTCTTCCGGTCCGAGTTTCGTATCACGCGACTCACATTCGTATTCTTCGATGTGGATCGATGTGTAGACGTCATCTTTGACAAGACGCTCACTCATGATGACAGCATCCTCATAGTTGTAACCATCCCATGTCATGAAACCGACGAGTACGTTGCGACCAAGCGCAAGTTCCCCACCGTCCATCGATGGACCATCTGCAAGGATCTCGCCTTTATCGACTGGGTCGCCTGCTTTGATGATTGGTTTTTGGTTATAACACGTTCCTTGGTTAGAACGGATGAATTTTTGAATCTTGTAACGGTCGAGTTCACCTTCAACGATGTTGCCATCGACTTCCGTCGTACGACGGACAAGGATTTCACGCGCCGTGACACGCTCAGCGATCCCTGCGTGCTTCGCAACGACAGCGGCTCCTGAGTCTTTCGCAGACACGTACTCCATTCCTGTACCGACAATCGGAGATTCCGGGTTCAGAAGTGGGACGGCCTGACGTTGCATGTTCGCTCCCATGAGGGCACGGTTCGAGTCATCGTTCTCAAGGAACGGGATACAAGCCGTTGCGGCAGATACAACCTGCTTCGGCGAAACGTCCATGTAATCGACACGTGCTGGTTCGACAGACAAGTTTTGTCCACGGAAACGTGAAAGGACGTGTGAATCTTGGAACGTCTTCTCTTCCGTCAACAACATGTTTGCCTGTGCGACGACGTAGAGATCCTCTTCGTCAGCAGTCATGTAGTGGATTTCATCCGTGACGACGCCCGTTTCTGGATCGACACGACGATATGGCGCTTCGATGAAGCCGTACTCATTGACCTTCGCGTATGAAGACAACGAGTTGATCAAACCGATGTTTGGTCCCTCTGGCGTTTCGATCGGACACATACGGGAATAGTGCGAGTAGTGTACGTCACGAACTTCGAAACCAGCGCGCTCACGTGTCAAACCACCAGGTCCGAGTGCTGAAAGACGACGTTTGTGCGTCAATTCCGCAAGCGGGTTCGTTTGATCCATGAACTGAGACAACTGCGAGCTACCGAAGAACTCTTTAATCGATGCGATAACTGGACGAATGTTGATCAATGCCTGTGGCGTGATCGCATTCTGATCCTGAATCGACATCCGTTCCTTAACGACACGTTCCATCCGTGAGAGACCGATCCGGAATTGGTTCTGGAGCAGCTCACCGACTGAACGAAGACGACGGTTACCAAGGTGGTCGATATCGTCTGTCGTACCGACTTCATGCAACAAGTTGAAGAAGTAGTTGATGGCAGCAATCATGTCAGCAGGCGTGATGTGCTTGATGTCACGATCGATGTTACCGTTACCGATGATATTGATGATGCGTTCACCTTCAGCATCGTCCGGTGCGAACACCTTGATTGACTGTAAGTTGAAAGCCTCACCCTGCGTCACGCCGCCTGTAGGCGTCGCTTCGATGTAACCAACGGATCCTTCAAGGAATGGAAGGACTTTATCGAGCATACGACGATCAAGGACCGTTCCTGCTTCCGCGATGACTTCACCTGTCTCAGGATCAACAAGCGTTTCCGCAAGTTTTTGACCGAAGAGACGGTTCTTAAGATGAAGCTTTTTATTGATTTTATAACGACCAACGTTTGCCAAATCATAACGTTTCGGGTCAAAGAAGCGCGACACGAGCAACGCTTTTGCGTTTTCGACTGTCGGCGGCTCTCCCGGACGTAGACGCTCATAAATCTCGATGAGGGCTTTTTCCGTTGATTCCGTATTATCTTTTTCAAGTGAATTCCGGAGGTACTCATCATCACCGAGAAGATCGATGATTTCCTGATCCGTACCGAAACCAAGAGCACGTAAAAGAACCGTTACTGGAATCTTACGCGTGCGATCAATGCGAACATAAACGATGTCTTTCGCGTCTGTCTCGAGCTCGAGCCATGCACCACGGTTTGGGATGACTGTCGCGGAGAATCCACGCTTACCGTTCTTATCTAACTTATTGTTGTAATAAACACTTGGCGAACGAACAAGCTGCGAAACGATTACGCGCTCCGCTCCATTGATGATGAATGTTCCCGACTCCGTCATAAGCGGGAAGTCACCCATGAAGACTTCTTGTTCTTTCAATTCACCCGTCTCTTTATTTTGAAGACGGACTTTAACGCGTAGTGGTGCCGAATAGGTCACGTCGCGCTCTTTCGATTCATCGATCGAATACTTCGGCTCTCCGAGCGAGTAGTCGATGAATTCTAATACGAGATTCCCTGTGAAATCGGAAATCGGCGAAATGTCATGAAACATCTCACGAAGACCTTCCCGCAGGAACCACTCATACGAATTCGTTTGAATCTCGATTAAGTTTGGAAGTTCCAATACTTCGCTGATACGTGCATAGCTTCTTCTCTGACGGTGACGACCGTACTGAACAAGTTGACCAGTCAACTGATTCACCTCTCAGACCCACTTCTTCTTATAGAGAAGGACGGGTGTAATATCGAACATTGAAGCCATTTTTTGATTGATAAGCGCAAAAAAGCGACGTCTTGTCTACTCAATCATCTGTAGTCGAGAACGCCAGCTGCTTTCAAACATCTTATCCAAAAATCACTCCAATGGCATTTTATAATACTATCATAGACACAACATGCGGTCAACGACAAATCCTTCGATTTGTCAAGACCGAATTGATTTAAATATTGAGTACCCTTTATCGCGGGTAACTGTCTCACACATACCGAATACGTCTTCCATCAATTTCTTCGCTGATGGTCCACCTTGTTTCTTTTGAATGACGACCCAAAGCTCGCCGCCGACGACAAGGTGATCATATGCTTCCCGGAGAATACGATGAACGACCGTTTTTCCTGCCCGAATCGGTGGATTCGTCACGATCGCTGCGAATGTCGATTCGCCTACCCCATCATACCCGTCACTCACACCGGTCGTCACGGAAACACCGTTCGCGCGCGCATTGTCTGCCGCTAGTTCGAGCGCCCGTTCATTGACATCGATCAAGTGTGCCGGACGACCCGTCGACTTCGAAAGTGCGATGCCCATCGGTCCGTATCCGCAACCGACATCCAAGATGTCTCCCGCTACAGCCGGTTCCGTGAATGCCTCGATCAACAGACGGGAACCAAAATCGATTCCGTTCTTCGAAAAGACACCATGGTCCGATGTAAAGCGGAGCGTCTGACCACGCAGAACATATTCCCACGTCTTCGGATCTCGTTTCGATGAAGGGTCATTCGTATAATAATGATCCGCCATGTTTCCTTCCCCTCTCATGTAAAAGATGAAAACAAAAGAAGCTCGCAATGCGAGCTTCTTTTGTTTCTACGGAAGAAGAAAATTACTTAACTTCTACAGTAGCGCCAGCTTCTTCAAGCTTAGCTTTCATTGCTTCAGCGTCTTCTTTCGAAACGCCTTCTTTAACTGGTGCTGGAGTTCCGTCTACGAGAGCTTTCGCTTCTTTAAGACCGAGACCAGTCAATTCGCGAACTGCTTTGATGACGTTGATTTTACCAGATCCAGCGTTAGTAAGGATAACGTCGAATTCAGTTTGCTCTTCAGCTGCTGCGCCTGCGCCAGCACCTGCAACTGCTACTGGAGCTGCTGCTGATACGCCGAATTCTTCTTCGATTGTTTTTACGAGTTCGTTAAGTTCAAGAACAGTCATGCCCTTGAGGTCTTCGATAAATTGCTCTTTGTTGAAAGCCATTATGGTTTTCCTCCTTTGATTTAGCCCACGTTGGGGTGTGAAAATTGTGTTGGTTGCCTATCCCGCTAAGCAGAAATTAAGCAGATTGTTCTTCTTTTTGCTCTGCGATTGCGTTCGTTGCCACCGCGAGTCCACGGATTGGCGCTTGAAGCACGCTGAGGAGCATCGAAAGGAGACCTTCGCGTGATGGAAGTTCCGCAAGGGCTTTGACATCTTCTACTGAAGTGACTTTGCCTTCGATGATACCACCTTTAAGTTCGAGAGCCTTGTGCGTTTTAGCGAAGTCGTTCAAGATCTTAGCTGGCGCGATAACGTCTTCATTGCTGAAGGCGATCGCACTAGGACCTGTGAAGACTTCATCAAGACCTTCGAGGTTGCTTTGAACTGCCGCGCGGCGGAGGAGACCGTTTTTGTAAACTTTGAATTCAACGCCCGCTTCGCGGAGTTGTTTACGAAGTTCAGTGACTTCTTCTACTGTGAGACCACGGTAGTCGACGACAACTGTTCCTGCGCTCGCTTGGAGTTTCTCAGCGATCTCAGATACGAGATCCGCTTTGACAGCGATAACTTTTTCGTTTGCCATTTCTGTTGCACCTCCTGGTAGATGAAATGTACCGGTGCGAGGGGCTGCTCGATTTCAAATAAAAAGCCTCCGTCTGCAGAGCAGAGGAGGCGTAATCGTCAAAAAGGATACCTGAACAAACAGGCTCTCTGAGCAAGAACACCTCGGAAGGATTTATGCCCATGTGAGCACCTTCTGTCTACGGTATGTCGAAATATATCAACGTTTTATACTGTAACAGCGTTCTTAGAACGTTGTCAAGTTCGTTTTAGACGAAATTATTTCGCGAAGTCAGCTGAAGATACTTTTACACCAGGACCCATTGTAGAAGCGATCGCGATGTTCTTAAGGTATACACCTTTAGCAGTAGCAGGCTTAACTTTTACGAGAGTTTCGATAACTGTGTTGATGTTCTCAACGAGTTTCTCGTTATCGAATGATTTTTTACCGACAGGAACGTGGATGTTACCTGATTTGTCGACACGGTACTCAACTTTACCAGCTTTGATATCGTTGATTGCTTTTGTGACGTCAAATGTAACTGTACCTGTTTTCGGGTTTGGCATGAGGCCTTTTGGTCCGAGAACGCGACCAAGTTTACCAACTTCACCCATCATGTCTGGTGTCGCGACGATAACGTCGAAGTCGAACCATCCTTGTTGGATTTTGTTGATGTACTCAGCATCACCAGCGTAATCTGCTCCAGCAGCTTCCGCTTCTTTTAATTTCTCACCTTTCGCGAAGACGAGAACTTTTTGTGTTTTACCAGTACCGTGTGGCAATACGACTGCTCCACGGATTTGTTGGTCTGCTTTCTTCGGGTCTACTCCGAGACGAACAGCCAATTCGATAGTCTCATCGAATTTCGCAGTTGCAGATTTTTTAGTCAAATCTACAGCTTCTGCGAGTTCGTATGAAACCGTACGATCGATAAGCTTAGCAGCTTCTTTGTACTTCTTACCCATTTTAGGTTCCTCCTTTGTGGTTGTGCGGAAAATCCTCCCACATAATGAAAGGGTAGCAGGCTTCAAGAAACTATCCGCCTGCGACCCTCATCGTTGTTCATGGTAATCAAAAAGACATTAGTCTTCGATTACGATACCCATAGAACGTGCAGTACCTTCAACCATCAACATTGCTGTTTCAACAGATGATGCGTTAAGGTCTGGCATTTTTGTTTCAGCGATTTCACGAACTTTGTCACGTTTGACAGTCGCTACTTTCTTACGGTTCGGTTCACCTGAACCACTCTCGATTCCAGCTGCTTTCTTCAAGAGAACTGCTGCTGGAGGAGTTTTAGTGATGAATGTGAATGAACGATCTTCAAAAACCGTGATGACTACAGGGATAATCAAGCCGGCTTGGTCTTGTGTACGAGCGTTGAACTCTTTACAGAAGCCCATGATGTTCACACCTGCTTGACCGAGTGCCGGTCCAACTGGTGGAGCTGGGTTTGCTTTGCCCGCAGGAATTTGAAGTTTTACGAGTTTCATAACCTTCTTCGCCACGAGACACACCTCCTTAATTCTTTAATGTGGTTTAATTGGACGTTGCGCGTCCTCCCACTCATTCTATTCGACGAGTTATTTATCGAAATAAGCACAACATCAAACACGAAAAATTGTATCATTAAAACAAAACATTCGCAATAGGAAACTTAATCGATTTTATCGACCTGTGCGAAATCAAGCTCGACCTTCGTTTCGCGACCGAACATATCAACAGAGACTTTCATTTTCTCAGCATCTGTATCAAGCTCCTCGATCGTACCTTCGAGATTTTCAAAAGCTCCTTCTTTGATTCGGACGATTTGTCCGAGTGAGAAGTCGTAACGGCTCTTCAGATCGACGAGACCCATTGATCCAAGGATGTTTTCCGCTTCTTCCGGAAGGAGTGGTGTCGGTTTTGAACCGCCGCCGACTGATCCGAGGAAGCCCGTGACGTTCGGAGTATTCCGGACGACATACCAAGAATCATCCGTCATGACCATCTCGACGAGGACATACCCCGGGAAGATCTTGACTTCACGTTCCTTGATTTTCGTTTCTCCCTTTTTGTTCGTTACTTCTTCTTGTACTGTTTCAATCGGAACGAGTACACGGAAGATTTTTTCGTCCATGTTCATGGATTCAATCCGACGTTCAAGGTTCGCCTTGACGTTGTTTTCGAATCCGGAATACGTTTGGACGACAAACCATTGTTTCTCCATGGTAGGCCACCTCTTCTTTTTACTTAATCAACCAGCTCATCAATGCGCTAAGCCCTGAATCGACGCCGAAGATGAAGACACCCATGAAGATCACCATACCGATGACCGTCAATGTGTATTTCGTCAGCTCTTTCCGTTTTGGCCAGCTCGTCTTTTTCAATTCATTCCATACGTCACGCAAAAATTTCATCGTACTTTCCCTCCAGGATGTAATAAATCGGGACAGATGAAGCCTTATTTCGCTTCTTTATGAATCGTATGCGCGTTACAACGACGGCAGAATTTCTTAAATTCCAAGCGGACAGTGACGTCCTCTTTTTTCATCGTCGTATAGTCGCGGGCACCGCAATTATCACAAGCAAGGCCTACTTTCTTCGCCATCTCAAAGCCCTCCTTCTTTGCCACTCTTCTCTTCTGTTGTGTTACTTTCCTTCCCAAAAAAGAGCGTAAAAAAAAACGCCTATGAGCGGCGTCTCGCTAGTAAGGCGCTAGTTATACAGTAGCATAGGAAGGGATTACGGTCAATCTACCTCTCTGTTAGACCGTCATCTTTCGTGCTTCGAGGTAACGTTCAAGCTTCCGCTTGACGCGTTGCAAGGCATTATCGATCGATTTGACATGACGATCAAGGTCGTCGGAGATTTCCTGATACGTCCGTCCGTCAAGATAGAGCGCGAGGACTTTTCGTTCGAGATCACTCAGAATCTCCTCCATCTTTGATTCGATGTCTGCGTATTCTTCCCGGTTGACGATCAAGATTTGTGGATCAGAAGGTGCTGTCGACGTGATGATATCCAGTAACGTCCGCTCTGATTCATCGTCATAGATCGGTTTATCGAGCGAGATGTACGAGTTTAATGGGATATGTTTCTGACGTGTTGCTGTCTTAATCGCAGTGATCATCTGTCGCGTGATGCATAATTCGGCAAATCCTTTAAACGAGGCGAGCTTATCCGTTCGGTAATCTCGTACCGCTTTATAGAGACCAATCATTCCTTCTTGAATGATATCTTCTCGGTCTGCCCCAATCAAAAAATAAGAACGGGCTTTGGCGCGTACGAAATTTCGATACCGCTCGATCAAAAATTCGAGCGCATCGCTGTTATCGAACTCTTTCGCTTGTTCTACAAGCGCTTCATCGGTCATGCACTCAAACTGGTCGAACGAAACCAAACTCATCCTGTATCCCTCCAAGCATCATTGACGAATAGTTCAATTGTTTTTAATTATACAATAATTACCTGTCGCACGACAATGAAAATTGGCATGACCTCTTTTGTTGTATCCAAAATGTATCTTTTCTATAAAAAACCACCGTTCTTCCGAATAAAGGAGAACGGTGGATCGCTCATGCGAATGGTTCATATCATGTATCTGAATTCTTTCGGCGACGAATCGCTTCGAGACGTGCGAGGACGTCTTCCGGTAAATCAATCTTCGAGCGCGGTTGAGCCGCTGTCTTCGCGGACGTCGTCTGTTGTTTGATGACGGCAACTGCCGCTTTCCATTCACGCCGGAGTTCCTGCGCCGATATACGGAGTGCGCCAAGCGTGAAGATGACCCACTGCTCCGTGTAATCATTCGTCGCTACTGTTAGCTTGACCCGAATATCCTGTAACCAATCAGCAGCTGTCTTTTCAATCCATTCATCTGCCGTTTCGTTCTCCCGTGTATAGACGATCTCGATTCCACTTTTTTGCATCCGAGACTCACGACCCGGTTGCAGATAGGCATCAAAGACGATCGTAACGCTGATCCCTGTGACGGCTTGGTACTCCGCCATCGCATGAATCAACCGTTCCCGTGCTAATTCAAAGTCTTGCTCCCGCAACGTCCTAAATTCTGGCCATGCGCCAATGATATTGTAGCCATCTACGATGAGACGATCATATTTCATCGCGCATACGGCTTTCTAGTCCGGTAGACTTCATATAATAATAGCGAAGCCGCCACCGATGCGTTGAGCGACGTGACATGTCCTGCCATCGGGAGGTGGACGAGGAAGTCACATTTCTCACGGACGAGCCGGCTCATTCCTTTTCCTTCACTTCCAATGACGATTCCGAGCGGCATCGTCCCATCGAGTGTCCGGTAGTCGTCACTTTCACGTGCATCCGTTCCCACGAACCAGATGCCTTGTTTCTTTAGATCCTCCATCGTCCGAGCGAGGTTCGTCACGCGAACGACCGGGATATGTTCAATCGCGCCTGTTGATGCTTTCGCAACGACTTGCGTCAACCCGACTGAGCGACGCTTCGGAATGATGATTCCGTGTGCTCCGACAGCATCTGCTGTCCGCAAGATTGATCCGAGGTTATGTGGATCTTCGAGCTCATCAAGCATGATCAAGAGTGGTGTTTCATCCTTTTGACGTGCAAGCTCGAAGATGTCTTCCATCTCGGCGTACTCATACGCAGCAACCGCTGCGACGACACCTTGGTGATTTTCCGTTCCAGCTAAACCGGTTAACCGCGAACGCGGGACGAGCTGGATTTGAATGCCCGCTTCCTGCGCCATCGCATGGATGACGGCAAGCGGTCCTTTTTGTTGTCCTTCCTGCAAGAACAGCTTGTTCATCTCTCGTCCACTCCGCAATGCCTCTAGGACCGGATTACGACCTGACAAGAAATCTTGTCCTTCTTCGAGTGGTTCGATCACGACGGGCTGTTCCTTGACTGGAGCGGCTTTTCGTTTCTCTTGTACTGGGCGCTGTGCCTTCGTTTTCGGCTTCGCACCGGTAGCCTTAGGATTCGTCTGTTTTTTCGGCTTCGAGTAGTTCGAACGCTTGTCCGATGAGTTCTTCAAGGCGATCCCCTCCTTCTGAAAGATAAATATAACCGAGCAATGCTTCAAATGCTGTCGCGTAGCGATACGTGTGGACGTCCGTGCTCTTCGGGACAGAACCGGATTTCGCGTTCTTTCCGCGCCGAACGACCGCTGCTTCTTCTTCCGTCAGCGCATCCGTGTTCAACCAGTGCGTCACGACCGTCGCTTGTGCTTGAGCCCGAACGTACCGGACAGCTGCTTTATGCAACTCGCCCGGCTTCACATAACCTTGTTCGAGCAATCGCTCCCGCACACGAATCTCATAGACGACATCGCCCATGTACGCTAACGCGAGTGCATTCAGTTGTTTGTAGTTCTTCATCCGCGCTTCCACCGCATCCCTTGCGCTGTGTCTTCCAGCAAGATGCCTTGATCACGCAGCTGATCGCGGATTGCGTCCGCTCGTGCGAAGTCACGATTTTGACGGGCTGTGTTCCGCTCTTCGATCAACTGTTCGACTTCTTCATCGAGTAAGCCTTTGTCGACTGTCAACGTGACACCGAGGACATCTGATAATTCCGAGAAGAGTGCGAGGAACTGTTCGAGCACCTGTTTCGACACATGTGCTTCTCCAAGGTACAAGTTGGCTTCTTTCGAGAGATCGAATAAATCCGTCACAGCGTTCGCTGTATTAAAATCATCATCCATCGATGTGATGAAATGTTCCTTGATCGCCGCTAGACGATTCAACCACTTCTCGTCACCTGTTCCGAGATCAGCCGTCATGTCAAGGCGGTGTTCGATGTTTGCGACCGATTCCCGAATCCGTGCGAGACCATTCGCTGCTTGATCGATCAGTTCACGACTGTAGTTGATCGGGTGACGATACTGAACCGATAACATGAAGAAACGTAACACCATCGGATCAACCGCTTGGATCGCTTCATGGACCGTCAAGAAGTTACCGAGCGACTTCGACATCTTCTCGTTTTCGATGTTCAAGAACCCGTTATGCATCCAGTAGTTCGCGAATTTCTGTGAGTTGCATGCTTCAGACTGGGCGATCTCATTCTCATGATGCGGGAATTTCAAGTCTTGTCCACCAGCATGAATGTCGATCGTCTCCCCGAGATATTTCTTCGCCATCGCCGAGCACTCGATGTGCCAGCCTGGTCGCCCTTCGCCCCATGGACTTGTCCATGCCGGCTCTCCTGGTTTTGCTGCTTTCCAGAGCACGAAATCAAGCGGATCTTCTTTTTTCTCTCCGACTTCGATTCGTGCGCCTGCGCGCAATTCATTGATCGACTGTTGGCTCAATTGACCATAATCCTTGAAACTACGCGTCCGGAAGTAGACATCCCCGCTTGATGCGTAGGCATTGCCTTTTTCGACGAGGACTTCGATGAAGGCGATGATATCGTCCATCGTTTCCGTGACGAGTGGATGGATATCCGCTTTTTGGACATTCAAGGCGCCCGTATCCGCGTGATACGCCTCGATGAAACGTTTCGTCAACGCATGATAGTCTTCTCCGAGTTCGTTCGCTGTCCGGATGATCTTATCATCGACGTCCGTGAAGTTCGAGACATATTTAACTTCGTATCCGCGGTATGTGAAGTAGCGACGGACCGTATCGAAAACGATGGCTGGACGCGCGTTCCCGATATGAATGTAGTTGTAAACCGTCGGGCCACAGACATACATCTTGACCTTTCCTTCTTCTAATGGTTTAAATGGTTCCTTTTTTCCGGTCATGCTGTTGTACAGTTGAATCATGACGTCGCCCTCCTTTAATCCGTTCAATTTCTTGTTTTAATACTTCTAGTTCCATTTCAATCCGCTCTTGGCATTCGCTGACCGGATCCGGGAAACGATGATCAAGTGGTGCTTCGACCTTCATGCCGTCTTGAATGACGACACGTCCCGGAATGCCTACGACAGTCGCATTGGAAGGAACGTGTTTTAAGACGACGGAACTAGCACCGATTTTTGAGTATGCCCCAATCGTGATATCACCAAGGACACGGGCACCGGCAGAGACAAGTACGCCGTCTTCAATCGTCGGATGACGCTTTCCTGTTTCTTTCCCCGTTCCGCCGAGTGTCACGCCTTGAAACAACGTGACATCATCCCCAATGATCGTCGTCTCACCAATGACGACACCCATCCCGTGGTCAATAAAGAATCGGCGTCCAATCGTCGCTCCTGGATGAATCTCGATGCCTGTCAAAAAGCGACTGAACTGCGAAATTAATCGACCGAGTAAGCGAAACTTTGCGTTCCAGAGTCGATGGGCCAGGCGATGCATCCAAATCGCATGTAAGCCCGGGTATGTCAAAATGACTTCTAACGTGCTGCGGGCAGCTGGATCTTGCTCAAACACATTGCGGATATCTTCTCGTATCCGTGTCATATACGTTCTCCTCTCCATAAGAAAAAGCGCCTCTATGCATTGCTGCACAGAGACGCTAACGAAGCGCGGTCCCACTCTGTTTGGACGATTGACTCGTCCCTCTCGACGTCCGTTAACGCCGGAGATACGTCTGCGCCTACTCTCACGGATTTCGGGCAGCACTCAGAGGGGCATTTCATGATTCGCTTCTTCAAGCCCTCGCACCATTCGAGCTTGTCTCTGGAGAAGAAGACGCATCGTTACTTTCCTCGTCTACGCTTTCGTTATTCTGCTTCAAGCCGTGCAAGCACACGGTCTTTTCCTAGTAATTGAATCGTGTTCGGGAGTTCTGGACCATGCGTCTGTCCTGTCGTCGCGACACGAATTGGCATGAATAAATTCTTTCCTTTTTGACCAGTCGCTTTTTGCGTCGCTTTGATCGATGCTTTAATTGCTTCTGGTGTCCACTCTTCGAGAGCGCGTAACTGGTTCGCGAATTCTGCAAGTACAGTCGGAACCGTCTCGCCACTCAAGACAGTGTTTGCCTCTTCATCATACACCACTTCGTCCTCAAAGAACATCTCTGAAAGCTTGACGATTTCCGCGCCATGCGTCATCTGTTCGCGGTATAACGCAACGAGATCACGTGCCCAAGCGAGCTCTTCTTCTGAAGGTGACGCTTCGACGCGACCTGCTTCTTGTAAGAACGGAAGACTGGCTTCGAATACTTCTTCGAACGATTGATGTTTCATGTACTGGCTGTTGATCCAAGCCAATTTGTTTTGGTCAAAGACAGCTGGACTCTTCGACAGACGATCCGCGTCAAAGATTTCGATGAACTCTTCTTTCGTGAAGATTTCTTGTTCACCGACTGGTGACCAACCGAGAAGCGTGATGAAGTTGAGCAATGCTTCCGGGAGATAACCGAGCTCTTTATACTGCTCGATATACTGAATGATCGAGTGATCACGCTTCGAAAGTTTCTTGTGTGATTCGTTGACGATCAATGTCATGTGACCGAACGTCGGGTATTCCCAACCGAACGCATCATAGATCATCATCTGTTTCGGTGTGTTCGAAATATGATCATCCCCACGAAGAACATGGCTGATCGCCATTAAATGATCGTCGATGACGACGGCAAAGTTGTACGTCGGAATGCCATCTTTTTTGACGATGACCCAGTCACCGAAGTCTTTTGATTCGAATGAGACGTCGTCTTTAACGATATCATTCCATGTATACGTGACATCTTCCGGTACACGAATCCGAATCGACGGCGTGCGACCTTCTGCGCGGAACGCTTCTTCTTGTTCTGCTGTCAGGTTACGGTGCGCTCCTGAATAACGTGGTGCTTCTCCGCGTGCGATTTGTGCTTCGCGTTCTGCTTCGAGCTCTTCCGATGTCATGTAGCAACGGTAAGCAAGTCCTTTTTCAAGTAACTCGTCCGTGTACTTTTGGTAGATATCGAGACGCTCCATTTGTGAATAAGGACCGTACTCACCACCGCGACCTGGACCTTCGTCCCAATCGACACCGAGCCACTCGAGGTTCTTCATTTGACTCTCGACACCGCCTGCGATGTTCCGCTTTTGGTCCGTATCCTCGATTCGTAATACCATCTTACCGCCTAAGTGGCGCGCAAACAGATAGTTAAATAATGCAGTCCGGGCATTCCCGATATGCAAGTGTCCTGTTGGACTTGGGGCATAACGTACTCGTACTTCTGCCATTGCCAATCACTCCTTCGACTAAAATTCGCTTATCTAGTATACCTTATTCTTCGATTCGTTTCAGTAGAATCACTGCTTGACAAGCGATTCCCTCTTCTCGTCCCGTAAAACCTAACCATTCCGTCGTCGTTGCCTTGACATTGATCTGTTCAATGTCCGCTTCGAGCAATTCCGCGATCCGCGCACGCATCGTGTCGATGTACGGACGGAGCTTTGGTGCCTGTGCGATGACTGTCGCATCTAGGTTGCCAAGCTCATACCCTTGTTGTTTAACGAGCGCGTAGACATGCTGCAGCAATTTTGCTGAATCGGCATCCTTGAATTCCGGATCCGTATCCGGAAAATGTTTTCCGATATCTCCTGCTGCGATTGCACCAAGTGCCGCGTCGGCAATCGTATGTAACAAGACGTCTGCATCCGAGTGACCGAGCAATCCTTTCGTGTGCGGAATCTCGATGCCGCCTAAAATCAATTTCCGATCCTCTGCAAAGGCATGTACATCAAAACCTTGTCCAATTCGAATCATCGTCATTTCCCTCGTTTCATTAGAATCGCTTCACCGAACCACAGATCGTCCGGTGTCGTCATCTTGATATTTTCGTAGTGACCGTGGACGATCGTTACTTTTCCTCCGTCCCATTCTATCAAACTTGCATCATCGGTTCCTAGGTATTTCGTTGCCGCTTTTTCGTGAACCGTACGAATCGTCGCAAGATCAAACGCTTGTGGTGTCTGGGCTGCCATCAGGTGTTCCCGCGGGACGGTCTCGCTGATGTGATTCGCTTCAATCCGTTTGACCGTGTCTTTAATCGGCACGGCAAGAATCGCCGCTTTGTCTAGGACTGCCGCTTGGACGACCGCATGAATCGCTGCTTGTGAAATGAACGGTCGGGCACCATCATGGATCAGAACGATCCCTTCGCCTTCTAACGCCTCAAGACCACGGAGAACACTTTCCTGACGTTCGGCACCACCCGCGACAAGTCTAATCGATGTCTTATAAGACGCGATAATACTTGTAAACCATTCTTGTTCTAGTGGATTGATCGCAAGGACGATTTCCGTACATGCCGGATCTGCCTCGAAGACATCCAGTGTCCAAGCGATGATTGGACGGTCTCTTAGTTCAAGCATCAATTTATTACGATCTGCGCCCATCCGCTTACCGGCACCGGCAGCGGGGATGACGACGCGATATGTGGCTGTAGACATCCCATTCCCTCTTTTCTCTCTCACTGATCATCGTGATCCATTCCATCACACCGAAAACGGACTCGATCATGAAATCGAATCCGTTACGGGGTCTATCCGAATGCCTCTCGATGTCTCTCTAGGCATAGTGTCTCATTTTTCTTGTGGTTTCGCAAAAATCATTCGTCCAGCTGATGTCTGCAAGACACTTGTGACGACAACGCCAATCGTTTTCGAAATCAGATGTTTTCCGCCTTCGACGACGACCATCGTCCCATCTTCGAGATAGGCAATGCCCTGTTTTTGTTCTTTTCCTTCCTTGATGACAAGAACGGTCATCTCTTCTCCTGGAATGACGACTTGTTTGACGGCATTCGCCAGGTCATTGATGTTAAGAACAGGAACATGTCGGACTTCACAGACTTTATTCAAGTTATAGTCGTTCGTGACGACGATCCCTTTGACGAGTTCCGCGAGTTTGATCAGCTTAATATCGACTTCCGGTACATCCTCGAAATCGCCATCATAAATTTCGACTTCGACTCCAGGAATCTCTTGTAACTCTTTTAAGACATCGAGTCCACGACGTCCACGGTTTCGTTTCAACGTATCTGAAGAATCGGCGATGTACTGCAACTCACCGATGACGAATTGCGGGACGATCAGTTTTCCTTCGACGAAACCGGTCTTCGTGATATCCGTAATTCGTCCGTCGATGATGACGCTCGTATCGAGTACCTTGCTGTTTGATTTAACTGGGACGACGACTTCTGGCGTCGCCTTTTTCTCACTTTGGTTACTACGTAAGAAGATTTTCGTCAATTCATGACGTTTACGATACCCGACCGTAAAGCCAAGATATCCGAATAACGCGGTCACGAAGATCGTTAAGACGTTACTGAGGACAGGAATACCTACCAAATCAATCAATGTACTGACGAGGAAGGCAAGTACCAACCCAATCAACAAACCAAATGTTCCAAAAAAGAGATCTGCTACTGGGGCTTTGACGAGTCGTTCTTCTAAAAATCGGAGAAGTCGAATTACCGAATCCGTAATGAATAATCCAATTAATAAGAATATGAGTGCACCAATCGTTCCAGTTACGTATTCGCTCATCAACCATGCAGGGAATGTCGTATTCGTTGCCGTCTCAATTAATTGGAAGAACTGAGGAAGCAACAAGATCCCGAGGGCAAGTCCGAGTAATGCAAAAAATACCCGAATGACGATTTTCAATCTTCTCACCTCCTTTGCTTATTTTAAGTTCATTGTAACATGTACTGATTTGAACTACCTACGCCGGAAGGAGGGGAAACTGTTTACATATCCATTACAGTTCCCCCATTTTTTGCGTCATTCCAGCTTAAAACGGAATGGTTTCACGTAATGCTTCGTCCACACTCTCGACACCGACGACCGTAATCCCGTCCGGATACGTCCAACCCCCTAAGTTGTTTTTCGGAATGATTGCCCGTGTGAAACCGAGTTTGGCTGCTTCTGCTACACGTTGTTCAATCCGCGATACACGACGAACCTCACCTGTCAATCCGACTTCACCAATCACGACATCCGTCGGACGCGTCGGCTTGTCACGGAAACTGGAAGCAATCGCAACACAAACCGCCAAGTCAATCGCGGGTTCATCCAGCTTCACACCCCCGGCTGCCTTAAGGTACGCATCTTGTGTCTGAAGGAGAAGACCCGATCGTTTCTCAAGGACCGCCATCAATAAGGCAACCTTGTTCTGATCGATTCCGGTCGCCATCCGTCTAGGATTCCCGAATGACGTCGGTGAAATCAGTGCTTGCAGTTCGACGAGGACCGTCCGTGTCCCTTCCATCGAAGCAACAATCGTTGAACCGGATACACCGGACGTCCGCTCCTCGAGGAAAATTTCTGACGGATTCAAGACCTCTTCAAGACCAGACTCCCGCATCTCAAAAATTCCGATCTCATTCGTTGAACCAAATCGGTTTTTGACGGCACGCAGAATCCGGAACGTATGGTGACGTTCGCCTTCGAAATACAAGACAGCATCCACCATGTGCTCCAGTAAACGTGGTCCAGCAATCGAACCCTGTTTCGTGACGTGACCGACGATGAAGATCGCAATACCGCGACTCTTCGCAATTTTCATCAGCATCGCCGTACATTCACGTACCTGTGTCACGCTCCCGGGTGCAGACTGGATTTCATCGATGTAGACGGTTTGAATCGAGTCGATGATTAAAAAACGTGGCTGTTCTTCATCGACGACACGTTCAATCATGTTCATATCCGTCTCACTCAGGACGAACAAATCCTGTGTCGGTAAGCCAAGCCGTTCCGCGCGTAATTTCGTTTGTTTGAGCGATTCTTCTCCTGAGATGTAGAGCACTTTTTCGCCACGTTGTGCAAGACGTGCGCTCGTCTGCAGTAAGATCGTCGACTTCCCGATCCCCGGATCTCCTCCAACAAGCACCATCGAACCTGGAACGATACCGCCTCCGAGGACACGGTCGAATTCACCACTTCCGGTAAAGACGCGACTCTCTTCTTGCGAGACGATGTTCGCGAGGCGCTCTGGCTTCAATTGTTTTGTTGTCGTATGAACGAAAGCGGCACCGCGCCGCCCTTTTTTCTCTTCGACGACTTCTTCGACCATCGTGTTCCATTCTCCGCATCCAGAACAACGTCCCATCCATTTCGGTGATTCGGTCCCACAGCTTTGACAAACGAATTTTGTTTTTAACTTAGCCAATCGATTCATCCTTTCTGTTTCAAAAAAAGAACCAGCTTCGCTCAGAAAGTGCGAAAGCTGGCCCTGTGCTCAGTGCTTATTCCGTTGCGGCAGAACTCACGTGATTCCGGCGAACGATGAATTCGTTCTCTTCGACATCAAGCGCAACACGTTCTCCTTTTTGGATATCGCCTGCGAGCAATGCTTCTGACAACCGGTCTTCCGCTTCCCGTTGAAGGGCACGACGGATTGGACGTGCACCGTACTCTGGATCGTATCCGATATCGGCAATCTTCGAGAGGGCAGCTGGTG
>NZ_WBYY01000030.1:0-24130 GCF_048985645.1 Exiguobacterium sp. A1_3_1
AGATGTGTATAAGAGACAGAATATGAATGGTATATTCATAACAACTTCTAGAAATGCATTATAGGAAGTCTAGCAGAGATGATCGTTCAATACGATTCAAGTCCTGAACCCTTTCTCCCATCCTAAGCCGGTGTATTGTTTCCCCTTAAGTCGTCCCCCAAAGACGAAGCGGTGCAATGAACGGGTGGTGGATCGAAAGGACCGATCAGGAAGTGAACGTAAGCTGGCGATCATGTCGAACAGGCGCCGTCCTCCACGCGGAAGAGCGAACAATTCCGAATGGAGCTGGGTTTTCCTTCGTAGCATTTCTAACCACATTATTCGTGTTGTCGGTTCGCCGGCAACGCCTTTTTTTGTTTTCTGGAAGTTTTTTGAGCCGGTCGCTTGCCAGGATAGAATCTCCTTGCTACAATGCGAATAAGGAAAATTACTTTAATTCATATCCGATTACTCGGAATTAACTGGTGAGATGGAGGACGACAAGGCATGACAGTACGTTTTATGGATGTTTTCACAGAATGGGCATCGACGTATGACGAGACAGTAACCGGACACGATCCGGAGTATAAAGAGGTTTTTCGTCGATACGATGAGATTTTGGATACAGTAGCGGATAAAGCGCAGTCGCCGGTCATTGAATTCGGAGCAGGCACAGGGAACCTGACACAACGTCTTCTGGCACGTCACGACGCCGTACTCGCCGTCGAACCAAGTCCGGAGATGCGGGCAATCCTGACGGAAAAGATTCCGTCACTTGATGTACAAGACGGTCACTTCCTCTCGTTCGAAGCGAAGGAAGCACGCAGTTTTGTTTCGACGTATGCGTTTCATCATCTAACAGATGAGGAAAAGGGAGAAGCGATCGAACTGATGGCATCACATTTACCGGCAGACGGAAAAATCGTCTACGCGGATACGATGTTCGTCTCAGAAGAGGCACGCCTGCAAACGATTCGTGAAGCACGTGCTCAAGGGTTCGACGCGTTAGCGGAAGATCTCGAACGCGAGTTCTACCCGTTGATTCCAGTCATGGAAGAATTGTTTACAGCACGAGGATTCACTGTTAAATTTATACAATACAATCACTTCGTCTGGCTCGTAGAAGCCGAGAAAATGGGGGAATAAATCATGGCACTTCAAAAAATGAACGTCGAAAGCTTTAACCTGGATCATACGAAAGTCAAAGCACCTTATATCCGCGTCGCGGGTTATAAAGAAGGTAAAGTCGACCAAGTCGTCAAATACGATATCCGTTTCACGCAACCAAACGTTGAGCAAATGCCGATGCGTGCGATGCACACACTCGAGCACTTACTTGCTGAAAACATCCGTAACTACTCGGATGATGTCATCGATGTCTCGCCGATGGGATGCCAAACAGGTTTCTACATGGCGATGATGAACTTCGACTCGGTCGAAAAAATGAGCGAACTCGTTGAGAAGACGTTGAAAGACGTCCTCGCAGCAGAAGAGATTCCAGCGCAAAACGAAGTCCAATGTGGATTTGCGAGCGCACATGACCTCAAAGGAGCGAAGCACTATGCCGAGAAAATGCTTGCCGGTCGTGATGAATGGGACATCGTCTTCGGATGATCGCGAACAACGTCCGCGACCTCGTCGGAAACACACCACTCTACGAGATCACTTCATTCGATTTGCCTGCTGGTACGCGCATTTTGGCGAAGCTCGAATGGATGAACCCTGGGGGCAGCGTCAAAGACCGCCTTGGCATTCAACTCGTTGATGCAGCAATCGAAAACGGACATGTGACACCAGGCGGTACGATCATCGAGCCGACAGCCGGGAATACCGGCATCGGCTTGGCGCTCGCCGCTAAAAAATACGATCTCCAAGTCATCTGTGTCGTTCCGGAAAAATTCAGTCAGGAAAAGCAGACGTTGATGCGGGCACTCGGCGCAACCGTCGTCAACACACCGACTGAACTCGATATGCAAGGGGCCATCGACCGGGCAAAAGAACTCGGTCAAGAAATTCCGAATAGTTACGTTCCGTTACAATTCGAAAACGAAGAGAACCCAGTCACGTATCAGCGGACACTCGGTCCTGAGCTGATTGCGGACTTGCCGCACATCGACTGGTTCGTTGCCGGTTGTGGTTCAGGTGGTACGTTCGCCGGAACAGCGGACTTCTTAAAACAACGTCTCGGTACAAAAGCAGCAATCGTCGAACCGGAAGGCTCCGTCTTAAATGGTGGTCCAGCCGGTCCGCATAAGACAGAAGGTATCGGTACAGCGAAATGGCCAAGCCTCGTTCCGCGTGAACTCGTTGATGAGATTCATACGATTTCTGACCGCGATGCATTTGACGCGGTTCATACACTCGCTGCTCGCGAAGGATTACTCGTTGGTAGTTCAGCAGGTGCAGCGCTCGTTGCTGCGCTTGATATCGCAAAGCGTCACCCCGGCAGTACGATCGTCACCGTCTTCGCAGACAGTGCCGAACGCTATTTAAGCCAACAAATCTTTGAAAAGGTGGACGAAACTCATGCGTAAGAAGACAGCATTGATTCATGGAGGAACAGGTGTCGATCGGGCAACAGGAGCCGTCACACCTCCAATCTATCAAACAAGCACATACAAGCAGGATAAAATCGGTCAACTTAAGGACGGATACGAATACTCACGGACAGCGAACCCGACACGGACGAGCATCGAACGATTGATTGCGGATCTCGAGGGCGGCGCACGTGGTTTTGCGTTCGGTTCTGGGATGGCAGCGATTCATGCCGTCTTCCACTTGCTGGAGTCTGGCGACCACATCGTCATGACGGATGACGTCTACGGTGGTACGTTCCGCTTGATGCAACGCGTCTTACCGAAGTTCAACATCGAAGTGACATTCGTCGATACGACGGACCTTGCGGCAACGGAAGCAGCGATCCAAGACAACACGAAGATCGTCTACGTCGAAACACCGACGAACCCGTTGTTGAAAGTAACGGACATTGAAGCAATCGCAACGATCGCCAAACGTCACGATCTTAAACTCGTCGTCGACAACACGTTCGCGACACCTTATCATCAACAACCACTCGCACTTGGTGCAGACATCGTCTTGCACAGTGCGACGAAATACATCGGCGGACATTCGGACGTCGTCGCTGGACTTGTCGTCGTCAAAGATGATGCGCTCGGCGAAGAGCTGCACTTCATCCAAAACTCGACAGGCGGCGTGCTTGGACCGCAAGACAGCTTCTTGCTCGTCCGTGGTCTTCGTACACTCGGTATCCGAATGGATGCGATCGAAGAGACAGCACATGATCTCGTTGCGTTCCTACAAGCGCAAGACATCGTCTCGAACATCTTCTACCCAGGACTTGCATCGCATCCTGGTCACGACATCCAAACGAAACAAGCGACTGGATTTGGTGGGATGATCAGCTTTGATGTCGGTTCAGCAGCGAACGCAGAAAAACTCGTCGAGGCGACACACTTCTTCACACTCGCTGAGAGTCTTGGTGCCGTCGAGAGTCTGATTTCGGTGCCGGCACGGATGACGCACGCGTCAATCCCAGCAGAACGTCGGGCAGAACTCGGCATCACGGACGGTCTCGTTCGGATTTCAGTTGGACTTGAGGATGCGGAAGATTTGAAAGAAGACTTAACACGTGCTTTCACGTTCCTCGAAAAAGTTTCTGAAAAAACTGTTTGACAACAAAAATAACCCCTGCTAATATTCAGAATATATTCTACAAACTTAATACCGAAACTCTTATCGAGAGTGGTGGAGGGACTGGCCCGATGAAACCCGGCAACCGCGGATCTAATCCGAAGTGGTGCTAATTCCAGCAGACAAAAGTCTGGGAGATGAGAGCAAATGGTTTTGTGTACTGAAAAGTGCGCGCGTTTGCTCTAAAACGCGCGCACTTTTTTTATTTTAGGAGGGACAGTTGTGATTCGTTTACAAGACGTAGGAAAGATTTATCGCTCAAAGCGCGGAGCGGTCGAAGCCGTCGCGAATGTCGATCTGACAATCGAGCGCGGTGAAATTTTTGGAATAATCGGTTATTCCGGAGCAGGGAAATCGACCCTGATCCGATTACTGAATATGCTCGAAGCACCAACGAGTGGTTCGATCCAAATCGATGGTGTTGAAATGACATCACTAAAACCTAAGGAATTACGAGGCGTCCGCAAGAATGTCTCGATGGTCTTCCAACACTTCAACTTACTATGGTCACGGACGGTTGAAGAGAACATCATGTTCCCACTCGAGCTCGGTGGCTTCCCGAAAGCACACCGCAAGGAACGGGTCGCGGAACTGATCCAACTCGTTGGTTTGGACGGACGCGAAAAAGCCTATCCGTCACAATTATCCGGTGGTCAAAAACAACGTGTCGGTATCGCTCGGGCACTGGCATCGAACCCGGACGTTCTCTTATGTGACGAGGCAACAAGTGCACTCGATCCGAAGACGACGGACTCAATCCTTGAGTTACTCGTCGACATCAATGAAAAACTGAAACTGACGATCGTCTTGATCACACACGAGATGCACGTCATTCAAAAAATCTGTCACCGGGTCGCCGTCATGGAAGCCGGTAAAATCGTCGAGCAAGGACCGGTCGCAGAAGTCTTCCGTCATCCGAAGCAAGCGATGACGAAGGAATTCGTCAAACAATTGACGTCGCCGTCGGAGAACGAGTTAACGTTCGCGAAACTACGCGAACGGTACCCAACCGGAAAAATCGTTCAGTTGACGTTCGTCGGATCGACAGCAGAAAGCCCGATCCTCGCGGAAGTCATGAAGGATTCGCCGGTCCTGTTCAATATCATCGGCGGAAACGTCGGTCAATCACAGGAAGGGGCACTCGGTACACTGTTCATTCAGTTGATCGGGGAAACAGAAGCAACACAAGCGGTCATCACAAAGCTTCAAGCCAGTGATGTTGAAGTGGAGGTGGATCACCGATGATTTCATTCTTTGACAATCTAGATTGGGACATGGTGTGGGAAGCGACAGGCAGTACCGTCTATATGACGGCAATCGCTGGTGTTTCGACATTCGTCCTCGGTTTGATCATTGGTTTACTATTGTATGCGACAAACGAAGAGTTATTGTTCAAGAATCGGACGTTCTATTCAGTGTTGAGCTTGGTCGTCAACGTCTTCCGTTCGATTCCGTTCATCATCTTACTGATCTTATTGATTCCATTTACGACAGCAATCGTCGGTTCGTTCCTCGGACCAACGGCAGCATTACCGGCACTGATTTTCGGTGCTGCACCATTTTACGGTCGGATGGTTGAACTCGCGTTACGCGAAGTCGATAAAGGTGTCATCGAGGCAGCTGAATCGATGGGCGCGACGAAGTTCCAGATCATCTATAAAGTCTTAATCCCGGAAGCGTTGCCTGCCATCGTTTCTGGTATCACGGTCACACTCGTCTCACTTGTCGGTTATACGGCAATGGCCGGAGTAGTCGGCGGAGGTGGACTTGGGGACATGGCCTTCATCGAAGGATTCCAGCGTTCTCAAAACGATGTCATCGTCATTGCGACACTCTTAATCTTAGCGATCGTCTTCGTCATCCAAATCATTGGTGACTTGCTGATCCGCGCGATCGATAAACGTTAATTCGAAACTTAATCATATTGGAGGAATCATTCATGAAAACTTGGAAAAAATTCGTAGGTACTGCTGCTGTATCCGTCTTAGCTATTAGCCTTGCTGCATGTGGCGAAAAATCATCAGGATCAGGTAGCGACGACAAAACACTCGTCGTTGGTGCTTCGAACGTACCGCACGCTGAGATTCTTGAGCACGTCAAAAAAGAATACGAAGCAAAAGGTTACAAGCTTGAAATCAAGAAGTTCCAAGATTACGTACTTCCGAACAAAGCGCTCGCTTCAAAAGAAATCGATGCGAACTACTTCCAGCACGTACCGTATCTTGAGCAACAAGAAAAAGAAAACAAATCATATAAGTTCGCGAACGCAGGTGGCGTCCACGTTGAACCACTCGGTATTTACTCGAAGAAATACAAGTCACTCGATAAGTTACCAAACGGTGCAACGATCTTAACGAGCTCAAACGTCGCGGAACGCGGTCGTGTCTTGACGTTCCTTCAAAATGAAGGATTGATCAAACTCAAAGACGGTAAAACGACAGATGCACAACTCGGTGATATCGCGGAGAACCCGAAGAAACTCAAGTTCAAGACGAACATCGAAGCATCACTTCTTCCGCAAGCTTACAAAAACAATGAAGGCGACGCCGTCCTCATCAACACGAACTATGCGATCGATAACGGTCTGAACCCATTGAAAGACGCGATCGCTTCAGAAGATGAGTCTTCACCATACGTCAACATCATCGTTACACGTGATGGCGATGAAAAAGACAAGCGTGTCACAGCACTTCTTGACGTTCTGCACGAAAAGAAAAACCAAGATTGGATCCTCGACAAGTACAAAGGTGCGGTCGTTCCAGTCAGCAAATAAGTTCACCGAAGCCGGCATCCTTCCTATATAATGGAAGGATGCTTTTCATTTGTCTGAAACAGGGGTTAGGGGGAATCATATGCAACGCATACGTCAACTGCATCCGTTGACACTCGGGGTCTTGTTCGGGACGTTTTTCTCACGTCTCGGAACGTTCATCACGATGCCGTTCTTCGCCATCTACATGACGACCGTCCTGAAATTTGATCCTGTCGATGTTGGCTGGGTACTCAGTATCTCGGCGATCGCCAGTCTCGTCATGAGTTTCATCGGCGGCACCTTGTCGGACCGGTATGGTCGCCGGGCGATGATGCTTGCCGGAACGATCGGATTCGCGATCGTCTTCATTGCGCTGGCACAAGTCGAGACATTCTGGGCATTCTTTACGCTCAGTGCTTTGAACGGGGTCTGTCGTTCGATTTTTGAACCATCCGCCCGTGCCTTGATCAGTGATACGACGGACGAAGCGAACCGATTGTTCGTCTTCAATATCCGTTACGCGATGATCAACATCGCAGCAGCGATCGGACCGGGAATTGCTTTACTGCTGAGTGCGGGGAACACGTCCGCGACGTTTTACATCACAGCGTTCGTCTATATCGTGTACGGGGGGATGATCGGTATCTTATTCAAACGCCATCCGATCACCGAGACGCATGGTGGGAAAAAGGTATCGTTCGGAGCAACGGTTCGTCTGTTGCGGACGGATATCGCTTTTACGCTGGCACTCGCTGGCATCATCTTCGGGGTTTTCGGCTACAGTCAGTTCAACTCGACATTGCCACAGTTCTTGACGGAAACGTCACTGCTTGAAGGCGGGAAGACACTCTATGCGATTTTGATCACGATCAATGCGATCACCGTCTTGATCGTTCAATATCCGATCATGAAGTTTGGTATGAAGACGTCACCACTCGTCTCGATCACGACCGGGATTGCGACTGTTGCGATCGGATTGTTCATCATGGGAAATGCGAACGCGATCTGGTTGATGATCGTCGCGATGTTCATCTTCACGTGCGGGGAAGTCATGATGTTCACGATGACCGACATCTTGACCGATCGGTTCGCCAAACCAGAATTACGGGGCAGTTATTTCGGAGCGATGGGCTTGACGTCGATCGGACAATCAATCGGTCCGATCGCCGGAGGACATTTGTTAAGTTTATATGGAGCGGACCGTCCGTTACCGATTTTCGGGATATTAGCGGGCTTGACATTATTCGGAATACCACTGCTCTTACTGTCACAACGGATTCATCGGGCTTCGACGATCGAGGAACTCGAGGAACCGGTGAAACTTTCGAATGATTCTCAACAAAACGCATGATTTTGAGAAAAATCAACGAGCGATGACGCTTGAATAATACGCGATGTTTCTTTAAGATTAGAATGATACTAAATTAGTAACGCTCGTGTTCTGAATCGTCAGTCACGAAATGAATAGATGGAGGGATTCTAACATGAAGGCTTCACACTTGAAGATTGAAGATCTACACGTCGCGATCGACGGCAAGGAAATCTTGAAAGGCGTCAACTTGGAAATCAAAGGCGGGGAAATCCACGCGGTCATGGGACCAAACGGGACAGGTAAATCAACACTCGCATCAGCATTGATGGGTCACCCATCGTACGAAGTGACATCTGGTTCAGTCACACTCGACGGCGAAGACGTCCTCGACATGGAAGTCGATGAGCGCGCACAAGCGGGTATGTTCCTCGCAATGCAGTACCCAAGCGAAATCAGTGGTGTCACGAACTCAGACTTCCTTCGTTCAGCGATCAACTCGCGTCGTGAAGAAGGCGATGAAATCTCACTCATGAAGTTCATCCGTGAGCTTGATTCACAAATGGGTCTTCTCGAGATGCCTTCAGAAATGGCACACCGTTACCTCAACGAAGGTTTCTCAGGTGGAGAAAAGAAACGTAACGAAATTCTTCAGATGATGATGCTTAAACCAGCGATCGCGATTCTTGATGAAATCGATTCAGGTCTTGATATCGATGCATTGAAAGTCGTCGCAAAAGGTGTCAACGAAATGCGTTCACCAGAATTCGGCTGCTTGATCATCACGCACTACCAACGTCTCTTGAACTATATCGAGCCAGACTTCATCCACATCATGATGGGCGGAAAAATCGTCATGTCTGGTGGTAAAGAACTCGCACACCGTCTCGAAGCAGAAGGTTATGACTGGGTTAAAAAAGAACTCGGCATCGAAGACGTCGAAATCGAAACAAAAGCGTAAGACGAGGGAGGAAGCATGATGACTGTAGAACTGAATCTTGCAGTAAATCGCGAGGCAGTGGCAGAACGTGCGACTCGCTTAGGGGAACCATCTTGGATGGTCGCAAAGCGTCAAGACGCGCTTGATCTTGCCCCAACGCTCGCATTGCCAAAAGTAGAAAAAATCAAGATCGAAGGCTGGAACTTCACAGAAGGTACGACGGAACTCGAAACCGTCACTGGTCTTTCTTCAGATATCGAAGCATTGATCGGCGAAAACCGTGATCACATGCTCGTCACGCGTAACGGACAACTCGTCCACGCGCAAAACAGTGAAGCGGCGAACGGCGTCATCTTCACGACGCTCGAAGACGCATTAAAACAACACCCAGAACTCGTCGAGAAATACTTCATGACGGAAGGTGTTCAAGTTAACGAAGATCGTCTTGCGGCATTAAACGCAGCACTTCGTAACGGCGGTACGTTCCTTTATGTACCAAAAGGCGTTAAGCTTTCTGTACCGATGCAAGCGATCTATACGCTTGAGCAATCAGGTGCAGCGCTTTACCATCACGCGATCATAGTCGCAGATGCGGACAGCGAATTGACGTATATCGAAAACTTCGTCTCTTATGGTGACGAAGCGCATAACGTCAACGTCGTCACAGAAGTCTTCGTTGAAGACAACGCAAAAGTCCTCTTCGGTGGTGTCGATACGTTATCGAAAGGTGCCATCACGTATATGAACCGTCGTGGTGTCGTCAAACAAGGCGCGAAGCTCGAATGGGCACTCGGTCACATGAATGACGGTCACACAGTTACAGAAACAAAAACACATCTCGTCGGAAACGATTCGTTCTCAGATACGAAAGCCGTTACGGTCGGTCGTGGAGAGCAAAAACAAAACTTCAACGTCCGGACGGACCACTTCGGTAAAGGATCAGAAGGTTTCATCTTGATCCACGGTGTCCAAAAAGACGCAGCAACATCTATCTTCAACGGAACGTCGATGATCCATCACGGCGCTTCGAAATCAAACGGCGTTCAAACGGAACGTGTCCTCATGTTGTCTGAAAAGGCACGTGGTGATGCGAACCCAATCCTCTTGATCGATGAGGATGACGTCATGGCAGGGCACGCGGCATCTGTCGGTCGTGTCGATGAACTACAACTCTACTACTTGATGAGCCGTGGCCTTTCACGGAAGGAAGCAGAACGCCTCGTCGTTCACGGATTCCTCCAGCCAGTCGTCTCGGAACTTGCGATTGACTCGGTGAAAGAACGTCTCGTTCAAGTCATCGAAGGGAAAGTAAACTAATATGGGAATCGATGCATCCATCCGCAATCAGTTTCCGATCCTCGACCAACAGGTCAACGACCGGAAACTCGTCTATCTCGATAGTGCGGCCTCTTCGCAGAAGCCGCTCGTCGTCATCAATGCGATTGACGACTACTATAAGACGATTCATTCGAATGTGCACCGTGGCGTCCATACGCTCGGAACACGAGCGACGGATGCGTACGAAGGTGCGCGTGAGAACGTTCGTCGTTTCATCCAGGCGCAACACCATGAAGAAATTATCTTTACCCGCGGCACGACGACGGCGATCAACATCGTCGCGTCAAGCTACGGCATGGAGCATGTCGAAGAAGGCGACGAAATCGTCGTCACATACCTCGAACACCATGCGAATCTCATCCCGTGGCAACAAGTCGCTAAACGCAAAAAAGCGAAGTTGAAATACGTCGATTTGACAGCTGATGGTCGCGTGACGGTCGAAGCGGTCGAAGCACAACTGTCCGACCGGACGAAGATCGTCGCGATGGCACATGTCTCGAACGTTCTCGGTACGATCAATCCGATCAAAGAAGTCGCGCGTCTTGCTCACGCTCGAGGTGCCGTCATGGTCGTTGATGCCGCGCAAAGTGCACCGCATCAACGGATTAATGTCACGGATCTCGACTGTGACTTCCTCGCCTTCTCTGCACACAAGATGTGTGGTCCGACAGGTGTTGGTGTCCTTTACGGGAAAAAGGCGTTACTCAATGCGATGGAACCCGTTGAGTTCGGTGGCGAGATGATTGATTACGTTGGTCTTGAAGAGTCGACGTTCAAACCGTCTCCATATCGTTTCGAAGCGGGTACACCGATTATCGCAGGCGCTGTTGGTTTATCGGCAGCGATTGATTTCTTAGAAGAGATTGGTTTAGAGAACGTCGAAGCACACGAACGTGAACTCGCGCAGTACGCGATGGCACAAATGCGTGACATCGACGGACTAACGATCTACGGTCCGGAAGAACGCGTTGGACTCGTCACGTTCAATCTCGGTGATGTCCATGCACATGACGTCGCAACCGTCCTTGATATGCAGGGAATCGCGGTTCGCGCCGGTCATCACTGTGCACAGCCCCTGATGCGTTGGCTCGGAGCGAGCTCGACGGCTCGCGCTAGCTTCTATCTCTATAACACGAAAGAAGAGGTTGACGCACTCGTGACAGGACTTCGCCAAACGAAGGAGTATTTCAGTCATGGATTTTAACAATCTCGATCACTTGTATCGTCAAGTGATCATGGATCACTATAAAACTCCCCGAAATCGCGGTGCGATCGAGGGGGGCGTCACGATCGACATGAACAATCCGACGTGCGGCGATACGATTCGTCTCCAGCTCGCGATTGAAGACGATGTCGTCCGTGATGCGAAATTTGACGGGGAGGGCTGCTCGATCAGCATGGCGTCTGCTTCAATGATGACGCAACTCGTCAAAGGTAAGACTATCGAAGAAGCCTTACGACTCGCGGATATCTTTTCGGACATGGTCCAAGGAAAAGACTATGACGACGAATCGTTCGACCTCGGGGACGTCGAGGCACTCTCGGGTGTCACGAAATTCCCGGCACGGATCAAATGTGCGACACTTGCCTGGAAGGCGCTCGAACGCGGCGTAGAAGAAGGGAAGTAAACTTCGGTCACAAGCAAGTAAGAGGAGGAAATGAACATGGCAAAGAACATGCCGGAAATTGGCGATTATAAATATGGTTTCCACGATCGCGATATCTCGATCTTCCGTTCTGGACGTGGCTTGACGACTGAAGTCGTCGAAACGATCTCGAAAATGAAGGAAGAACCACAATGGATGCTTGATTTCCGTTTGAAATCACTTAAGATCTTCAACGAACAAGCGATGCCAGCGTGGGGTGGCGATCTCTCAGAATTGAACTTCGACGACATCACGTACTACGTCAAGCCGTCTGAACGGGCAGAGAAATCGTGGGATGAAGTACCAGAAGAAATCAAACGTACGTTTGACAAACTCGGTATCCCAGAAGCAGAGCAAAAATACTTGGCAGGTGTCTCGGCTCAGTACGAGTCAGAGGTTGTCTACCACAACATGAAAGAAGACCTCGAAGAAATCGGTGTCGTCTTCAAAGATACAGATACAGCGTTAAAAGAGAACGAAGATATCTTCCGTGAGTACTTCGGAAAATTAATCCCGCCAACAGACAACAAGTTCGCAGCTTTGAACACAGCGGTCTGGTCAGGTGGATCGTTCATCTACGTACCAAAAGGTGTTAAAGTCGATACGCCGCTTCAAGCCTACTTCCGCATCAACTCGGAAAACATGGGTCAATTCGAGCGGACGTTGATCATCGTTGATGACGAAGCATCGGTTCACTACGTCGAAGGATGTACAGCACCGGTCTACACAACGAACTCGCTTCACTCAGCGGTCGTTGAGATCTTCATCAACAAAAACGCTTACTGCCGTTACACGACGATCCAAAACTGGGCGAACAACGTCTACAACCTCGTTACGAAACGTGCGATCTGTGAAGCTGGCGCAACGATGGAATGGGTCGATGGTAACATCGGTTCGAAACTGACGATGAAATACCCAGCCGTCATCCTCAAAGGTGAAGGTTCACGTGGTATGACATTGTCGATCGCAATCGCTGGTAAAGGTCAACACCAAGATGCGGGTGCGAAGATGATTCACTTAGCACCGAACACATCGTCGACGATCGTCTCGAAGTCGATCTCAAAACATGGTGGTAAAGTCACGTACCGCGGTATCGTCCACTTCGGACGGAAAGCGACAGGCGCACGTTCGAACATCGAATGTGATACGCTCATCATGGATAACCAATCGACGTCGGATACGATTCCGTACAACGAAATCCTCAACGATAACATTTCGCTCGAGCACGAAGCGAAAGTCTCGAAGGTCTCGGAAGAGCAATTGTTCTACCTCATGAGCCGCGGGATTTCACAAGAGGAAGCAACGGAAATGATCGTCATGGGCTTCATCGAGCCGTTCACGAAAGAACTTCCAATGGAATATGCGGTCGAAATGAACCGTCTCATCAAGTTCGAGATGGAAGGTTCAATCGGATAATTCGTCTTGCTCTCTCATCTACGGATGGGGGAGTTTTTTCATGAAATGGTTATTGGGGTAAAGAGTGAAAAAGGAGGGATTATTATGCGTGACATCGTCTATTCCTTTCAAGTCTCGCTTGACGGTTATATCGAAGATGCGTCAGGTAGGATCGATTTCGCTTCACCGGACGCAGAATTACATCAGTATTTCAATGACTATGAGAAAGCGTTCGATACCCATGTCTATGGACGTCGTTTGTACGAGATGATGCAATACTGGGAGACAGCGGATCAGGAAGACGAGCCGATTGTCGTTGAGTATGCGAAAACCTGGCAATCGCTTGAGAAGGTCGTCTTCTCGCGGACGCTCGACGCTGTCGAAGGAAAGACACGTCTAGCGACCAAGTCACTTACCGAGGAACTTCAAGCACTAAAAGCCTTGCCTGGAAAACAGATTGCGATTGGTGGGGCGACGCTTGCTGCTGAAGCGATACGACTTGGACTCGTCGACCGTTATCATATCGTGATTTATCCTGTTCTGCTCGGCGGTGGAAAACGGATGTTTCCGGTGTTCGATCAACCGCAACACTTAAAAATGATCAAAACACAATACTTCGAATCGGGATGTATCATACTTGAATATGAACGTTTAAATTGAAGCATTGAAGAAGAAATCCCGGATTCTGCTATGCTATGATGAATAGGTAGAATAGAACACGTAAGGGGGAGGAGCGCATGATATATATCGGTGTTACGGGCTGGGGAGATCATGATAGTCTCTACTTGACCCCGCAAGATCGTAAGGAGAAGCTCGCCGCTTATGCGGGACATTTTCCAGCAGTCGAGGTCGACTCGACGTTCTATGCGATTCAACCGGAACGAAACTACGAAAAATGGACATCCGAGACACCGGACGGGTTCCGCTTCATCGTCAAGGTCCACCGGGCGATGAGTGGACATGACCGGGAGAATAAAGATCCGCTCGGTCCGATTTTTGAACAATATATCGCGTCGATCGAACCGATGCGAAAGAGTGGAAAGATTGCAGCGATCCTCGTGCAGTTACCGCCCTGGTTCGATGTCAGCAAAATGCACTTGGAGTATTTGCAAACGATCCGGAAATCACTTGCTGGACTGCCGGTCGCGATTGAGTTCCGAAATCCATCGTGGTATTCGGAAGCTTATCGTGAGCGGACGCTCCGATTTTTGAAGGAACATCAGTTTATTCATACGATTTGTGACGAACCCCAGACCGAAGATGGTTCCGTACCATTCGTACCGGTCGTGACGCAGGAGACGGCATTCATCCGCCTCCATGGACGAAATAAAGCGGGTTGGTTAAAGAAACCGGGTCAAAGCAGCGACGATTGGCGAAAAGTCCGCTGTCTCTACCGCTACTCAGAAGACGAGTTACAGGAACTCGCAAACCACGTCCGAAACGTAGCAGCGGAAGCAAAGGATGTATATGTCTTCTTCAATAACAACTCAGCAGGAGATGCTGCCCCGAATGCGAAACGATTAATCGAGATTCTCGATCTCGACTATGAACTCGCGCCGCGACAAATCTCATTGTTTTAAATCATCAAGGGGGGCTTCTGCATGAAGTTACACATCATTCACTATAATGATCTGCATTCACACTTCGACATGTGGCCTCGCTACATGTCCTTCGTCAAGGAACACCGGACGTATGATTCGCTCGTTTTTGATCTCGGCGATCATGCTGACCGTGTTGATCCAGCGACGGAAGCAACAAAAGGAAAAATCAATACGCATCTACTGAATGCGTTGATGCCGACTGCCGTGACGATCGGGAACAATGAAGGCATCACGTTTCCGCACGACTGGTTAGCGAACCTCTACACGGAAGCGGACTTTCCGGTCCTCGTCTCGAATTTAGAAGCACCGTTTGCCAAGCAAGGAGTCATTCACGAATTACCGACCGGAAAAGTCGGCGTCTTTGGTCTGACGGCACCGTATATCGAACTGTACGGTTTACTTGGTTGGACGATCGAAGAACCGTTTGACGTCGCAGCGCGTGAAATCGAACATTTGCGTCAAGAAGTCGACGTCTTGATTTGTTTGAGTCACCTCGGTTTCTATCAAGACGAAGAACTCGCGATGCGTTTTCCAGAACTTGATTTGATCATCGGTGCGCATACGCACCATGTCCTTGATGACGGTGTCGTTAAGAACGGTGTCTTAATCACCCAAGCCGGTAAACATGGGCAGTATGCGGGTGAAATTTATATGAATACGGATACCGGAGAGAAGGAAGCGGTCCTTCATTCCTTACACGATTACGTCGAGGACGAAGCGACGGCGAAATTACTCGACCGCGAACAGTATCTGGCGGAACAACAGATGAAGGAGCCGATTGGCGAGACATCGGGTCTAGCCAATGATTGGTTCAGCGAGTCGCCGTTCTCACAATTGCTTGTCGAGACGATGCGTGATTGGTGTGATGCTGATATCGCTTGTGTCCCGGCAGGTATTCTGCTTGGGTCACTTCCACCAGGTCCTGTCTCTGCCTTTGATTTACATCGACTCTGTCCGCACCCGATCAATCCTTGTAAAGTGACGATGACCGGAGTGGAATTACAAACTTTCCTCGACGAAGTCAAAACAGATCAGTTCGAACAACTAAAGGTTCGAGGTCTCGGTTTCCGTGGTAAGTTGATGGGGCGGATGCATTATGCTGGTTTGGCGGCACATCAACCGCTTGAGCCAACGCGAAACTATACGGTCGTCTTGCCGGATATGTTCACGTTCGGTCCACTCTTTCCAGCGATCAAAGAAATGCCAAAAGAATATTTCATGCCGGAATTGTTACGGGATTTGTTGTTCGAACGCTTATCGGAGAAGTCGGAATATAATGAATTACATGTTCGCAAACCCTGATTGTTTGTTATACTAAAGCAGACATGAATTGACTTTTTGGGGATGAAGGGGGAAGCGAAACCATGGGACGCGGAGAAATCCAACGTAAACCGGAATGGTTGAAAATCAAGCTGAATACGAATGAAACCTACACAGAATTAAAAAGTATGATGCGCGAGAAAAAGCTACATACTGTCTGTGAGGAAGCAAAGTGTCCGAATATCCACGAGTGTTGGGCGGTACGCCGGACGGCGACGTTCATGATTCTCGGAAGTATCTGCACACGTGCGTGCCGTTTTTGCGCCGTGACGACAGGACGCCCAAACGAACTCGATCTTGAAGAACCAAAACGTGTCGCGGAATCCGTTCGTTTGATGAACCTGAAGCACGCGGTCATCACAGCGGTTGCCCGTGACGATCTGAATGATTTCGGAGCAGGCGTTTACGCTGAAACCGTCCGTGAAGTTCGTCGGATGAATCCAGAGACATCAATCGAAGTCTTGCCTTCAGATATGGGTGGGAACTTTGAGGCATTGAAAACGCTGATTGATGCACAACCAGACATCATGAACCACAACATCGAGACGGTCCGCCGTCTGACACCGACCGTTCGTGCGAAAGCGACATACGACCGGACGCTTGAATTCCTTCGCCGTTCGAAGGAACTCGCACCTGAAATTCCAACGAAGTCGAGCTTGATGCTTGGTCTTGGTGAGACATGGGAAGAGATTCTTGAAACGATGGATGATCTTCGCGCAAATAACGTCGACATCATGACAATCGGTCAGTATCTCCAACCGACGAAAAAACACCTCGACGTCATCAAATACTATACACCACAAGAGTTCGCTGAACTGAAGCAGATCGCGCTCAGCAAAGGATTCTCGCACTGTGAGGCAGGTCCACTCGTTCGTTCGTCGTATCACGCGGATGAGCAAGTCAACGCAGCGAAAAAGAATAAAACAGCACTTCCGATCGACTAACGATCAAAAACCGTTCGAGCAGTTGCTCGGACGGTTTTTCGTCTGCCAGGCGAAATGGAATATGCTATGATAAGAACAGCAGGAGGTGGGAATAATGATACAAGTCAATCGGGAACGTTATGAGGTCGTCGAAGAGAAGCGGGAAGGTTTTAATGAGGAAGCCTTCATCGGTCGTTTTAGCGATGTCCTAGAGAAATATGATTATATCGTGGGGGACTGGGGGCACGGTCAATTACGGCTACGTGGCTTCTATGAGGATCAACACGAGAAAGCGACATTCGATACGAAAATTTCGCATGTGGCGGATTATCTCTACGAATACTGTAACTTCGGATGTGCCTACTTCATCGTCAAGAAGATCGGATTGGTAGAAGGAGAAGAAGCACCACCTCGCTTCGACGGTTCTTCATCCAATACGTTGAAGTTGAAACGGAAGTTCGCACCTGCACCAGAGAAGACGGAAAGCGAGTAATCAAACTGTCATACAGAAAAGCGTTTCTAGTGGACGGAATTCGGCTATTACTATAAGTATCATGTACCTATAGGGGGAACCATCCATGCGAATCGTTGGAATTTACTCATCCGTACCAGAAGTTGTTAGTGCCGTGCACGATCTCCGTGTTGCCGGTGTCGTCTCGACTGATTTAAAAGTCTTAGCACACGACAAATACGATCTCGAACAAATCGAGGAACTAGCGGATTTGAACAACCAACAGACATCTACGCGTCTGTCACAGGAAGATCATCGTAATCTCTGGCAGGAAATCAAGAGCATCTTCAAAAAAGATGACACGGCTTCCCACGGAGATGCTATTCGTGGAAGTGGCTTGACGAAGGAAGACGTCGATCGTGCGAATCATGCGGTCGAAAGCGGTCAATTCGTATTACTCGTCGGTGATGAAGCGGATCAGCATTCGGAGCGTCGTGCCCATGACGAGTCAGACAATACGAACGTCTTCAGCGGACCGAACACATTAAATGAACGAAACGATCGTCTCTTATAAGAAAAAGCCTTCGTCCGCGGACGAAGGCTTTTTTCATAGACCGATATAAGCGCGTAGATACATCTCGAGTTCCGTTGCCGCATCGTCTTCGACGTCAAACGCCGTCGCGATGTAGCCAGGTTCATCAAAATCGTCCGCACCGATGATCGCATAGCGATTCGATAAGAGATTCAAGACGAGAATCTTACCGTAAAAATGTTCCGAGTGCGTGATGGCGAGATCAAACCGACTAGCTTCTCCGATCCAACTGACAAAGCGTGTCTTCGTTTGTTCGACATCATCATATAAAAAATCACGTTCTTCCATCATTCAGCTTCCCTCATTTCCCTAACATCTGTTTCAGATTAAAGGGTTTGGGGGACTTTTTGCAAGTATGGTTTACGCGATAAGCTATGCTCGGCGATGACTTTTCGAATCGTCCGTGTCTTTGAACGCATGACAAGGGATGTCGTCTCAACGATATCATCCGTCAAGAACTTAACGCCATCGAGCATTTCACCCGTCGTGACGCCGGTCGCAGCAAAGATACAGTCGTCGCTTTTGATGAGGTCATCAAGCATCAAGAGTTGAAGCGGATCTTCAAGCCCCATCCGGATGACACGAGCAGTTTCTTCTTCGTTCATCGGGTGTAAGCGTGCCTGCATGTCGCCGCCCATCGCTTTAACGGCAGCAGCCGTGATGACACCTTCAGGAGCACCGCCTGTACCGATGAAGATATCGATTCCTGTCGCAGGAGAGAGTGGTGCGATTCCAGCTGAGACATCGCCGTCTTCAAATAGACGAACCCGTGCGCCCATCCGCATCGCGGCTTCGCGGAAGTGATCGTGACGTGGGCGATCCTGCATGATGACCGTGACGTCCTCAATCCGTTTATTGTTGTATTGAGCTGCTTTTTCAATGATGACTTCAAGTGGATCGTCGAGCGAGACGTGCCCCTTCAAGTTCGGTCCAACTGTTAATTTATCCATATACATATCCGGTGCGTGGAGCAGGGCACCTTGATCGGCGACAGCGATGACGACCATCGCATTACCGAGCCCTTTGGCAACAATGTTCGTACCTTCAAGCGGGTCGACCGCGATGTCAACGATTGGACCGTTCGCTGTTCCGACACGTTCGCCGATGAAGAGCATTGGTGCTTCGTCGAGCTCACCTTCACCGATGACGACCGTTCCGTTCATGTTGACCGTGTTCAAGACTTCGCGCATCGCAGTCGTTGCTGCATCATCCGCTTCATTTTTCTTACCGCGACCAATCCATTGAGCAGAAGCTAATGCTGCTGCTTCCGTAGCGCGTACGATTTCCAGTGCGAGTTCCCGTTCCATGTATATAACCTCCACGTCACAAATGTGACATACTATTTTCGGCAAAAATCTAAATTGAGGATAACACATTGAGGAATGTGATGCAAATGACCTTTCTGCTTTTCAGGATTGCCGGATAACGATAAAATGGAGGATGTGAGGGGGAATGAAGATGTATTTCGTCAATCGTCAAAAAATCGAAGAGACGGTCGTTTGTTATGAGACGGCACTTCGACAAAGTAAGGAAGTTACGGGGGATCCGGTGACGACGGCACTGGCTATGGAACGGATCGGTTTTTTAGTCATCGAAAGTGTCATCGACATCGGAAACAGTATGATTGATGGATTCATCATGCGGGATCCGGGAAGTTATGAAGATATCATCCTCATTTTAGAAGATGAGAAGGTCATCGATGGACCGCTCGCGACGAGTCTGAAGAAGCTCGTTGCGTTACGTACGTTGATCGTCCGGTCATTCACACAGTCGAGTATGGCGGAGATTCGGGCGGTACTTGAGACAGAGGAAGCAGAGCTACGTCGTTTCCCGGAAGCGATTCGCCGGTATATCGAGACAGAACTCGGACCGGTGTCTGCATTTTTACCAAACGAGGAGTGAGTCAGGATGAAGGCAAAAGGCTATTTATTTGATTTAGATGGAACGATGTATAACGGAACGGAACCGGTAAAAGAAGCGGTCGATTTCGTCAATCGTCTGCAAGCAGAAGGGATTCCGTATTTGTTCGTGACGAATAATGCGTCGATGACGGCAGAAGCCGTGGCGGAGAAATTACGCGGGATGGGTGTTCATTCCGATGCGAAACACGTCTTGACGAGTGCGATGGCGACCGGTCGTTATATCGCTGATCTATCACCGAAAGCGCGCGTCTATGCAATCGGTGAGACAGGACTGATTGATGCGCTTGAACGGGAAGGGTTAGACGTCGTCGCAACCGAAGCGGCAGATTACGTCGTCATCGGTCTTGACCGTCAGATCACGTATGAAAAACTCGCTGTCGGTGCCCTCGCGATTCGTGCCGGTGCCCGCTTCATCTCGACGAACGGAGACATCGCCATTCCGACAGAACGTGGATTCTTACCAGGAAACGGTGCCTTGACGTCCGTCCTGCGCGTGACGACGGAGAAGGAACCGTTCTTCATCGGCAAACCGGAACCGGTCATGGTCGATATCGCAACGGAGATGATTGGTCTGTCAAAAGAAGACGTCATCATGGTCGGGGATAACTACCATACGGATATTCTATTCGGAATCAACGGAGGCATCCGGACGATGCACGTCAATTCTGGCGTCCATACACCAGTCTTCATTCAAGGTCAGGATCGTCAACCGACATACATGGTCGATACGTTAGCAGAATGGATTTTATGAATCAAAAAATCCCGAACGAGAATTCGTTCGGGATTTCATGTATTAGAAGACTTGTTCGACTTCAACGACGCCAGCGACTTCTTCAAGAAGGGCACGTTCGATACCGGCCTTCAATGTGATCGTTGAACTTGGGCAGCTACCACAAGCTCCCATCAAACGGAGTTTTACGATTCCGTCTTCTACATCTACGAGTTCAACGTCTCCTCCATCACGAAGAAGGAACGGACGCAATTTTTCAAGAACTTCATTCACTTGATCAAACATTTCCATGCGTAAACACATCCTTTCGTATAGTTTCATTGTAACAGGGTTGAAAAATGTTCTCAATCTGGAAAACTTGTATACTAAAGAGGAGAGAATTGAAAAGGGGGACTTCAAGATGGAAATCACGGTTTATGGAACAGCGGTCACTTGTCCGAGTTGTGTCGGGGCACCCAGCTCGGAAGAGACGTTCAGTTGGCTACAAGCTGTCCTCGGACGGAAATATGAGCAAGCGATGACGCTTCGCTATATCGATTTCGAGACAGCAACATCGGATCAATGGACGGAAGCCTTGAAAGAGGATGTCTATTTTTATCCATTGATCGTGCTTGATGATGAGATGATTGACGAGGGGTACGTCAAACTGAAGACGATCACGGCAGCGATTGATGCGAAGTTAAGTCAGACGGGGTGAACGACAAAGAGGTATCCCAAAGGTCGGGACACCTCTTTTGCTCATTTAATCTTTTTGTGTTTCCATAAGACACCGGACTTCAAGAGACGTGGGACTTTCCCCGTCAGCGCTTGCTTGCCCATGACGATCCCGAAACCATCTGATTTCCCGAGCGATCCGAGCATTCCGCGCAGTTTGATTTCTGGCAGTTTCGGCAATTTTTTCCCTTGCCACTTCGCTTGCAAGACGTCGACGACTTGTTCTGCCTGATGTTCTGCGAGTTGACCGCTTGGCGCATACGGCAAGCTGGCACAATCGCCGATGACGAAGACGTTATCGTATTCCGGTACGTGATGATGTGCCGTCAATTTGATCCGACCACCGCTATCTGCAGCAAAGCCGAGATCACGAACGACCTTGACCGGCTGCGTACCTGCCGTCCAAATCGTCAAGTCCGACGGGTACGTATCGTCGCCGTTTCGGACGTCGTCCGCCGTGACGAGCGTGACGTTCGAATTGTTGATGACTTCCACGTCATGCTCCTCGAACCATTCCTGGACGTAAGATGAGACTTTGTCGGATAAGAATGACAAGACGGATGGACCGCGGTCGAACAGACGAATCGTTAAATCCTTCCGGCTTTCATGCAGTTCACTGGCGAGTTCGACACCAGATAGACCAGCACCGACGATCGAGACGACGGACCCCGGTGACAGACCACAGATCGCTTGCTGTGTCTTTCGAGATTCTTCAAGTGTCTGGATGCTGTATGTAAACTCTTGAGCACCCGGAATGTTGTGGTATTTATCCTCGCAACCGAGGGCGATGATCAAGTCATCATAGAATAATTCTGATCCGTCCTGCAGGTGGACCGTATTCGTCTCTGGTGAAATTTTAATGACATGTCCATATTTATAAGTAAGATGTTTCCCCTCCGGAAATTCAATCCGGACATCCCGATCTGATAATGTTCCTGCTGCGAGTGCGTAATATTCCGTTTTGAGTGCGTGGTACGGTAGACGGTCGACGAGCGTGACGGCAACTTCCTCGTCCTTGAATCGCTCACAAATCCGCATTCCACCATATCCTCCGCCGAGTACGACCAATTGCTTCATAACGTAAAATCCCCCTTAGTTCCCCTAAATCAGTCTGACCTTGTATAATACGACATGAGGCAGGTCGTTTCCTGCTTGAAGGAGGAAAAAAAGTGAATCCGATTATTGAATTTTGTATCAGTAACTTAGCGGCTGGTACACAGGTCGTCATGGAGCAACTCGAACGTGATCCGAACGTCGACGTCGTCGAATACGGTTGCCTCGGCTATTGCGGCATTTGTTCGCTTGATCATTTTTGTCTCGTTGATGGTGAGACGGTCGTAGGCGAGACGCCGGAAGAGTTGCTTGAAAAGATTTACCTAAAAATCGAAGAGAATGAGCTGTGAGCACGGACAGCCAAAAAATCCCCTCGTTCGTCTGAACGAGGGGATTCGTGTCCGTCAGCGGGCGCAGCTTTTCGGATCAGGCAGATTGTTGACGGCGCATCATCCATGGTCGTAGTTTCAAGAACAACGGAATGAAGAGTGCCGAGATGAACAACGCCTTGATGACGTTAAACGGTAAGATACCGGCTGTGATCGCTGTCCATTTGACAGCTGGATCCGCCATGTAGTCCATACCGAGGAACCATGCGTACGCTGGAAGGATCAAGATATAGTTGAGAATCGCAAGACCGAGTGCCATCGTTATCGTACCAGCGACGAGACCAGTTGCGAGACCTTGTGTTGATTTCTTTTTATGGTAGAACCAGCTGACAGGAAGCACGAATGCAACGCCAGCAGCGAAGTTCGCGAATTCTCCGACCGGAACACCACTTCCGCGGAAGATGTAGTATAGCACGTTCTTCAGTGCTTCGACGATGACACCTGCGACCGGTGAGAACATGATCGCTGCGACGAGAGCAGGAACATCACTGAAGTCGATCTTCAGATAGTTCGGTAAGAACGGTAGTGGAAAATTGATAAGCATAAGAACAAATGAGATTGAACCTAACATTGACAGAGTGACCATTTTTTGTGTGCGTTTCATACGAGTATTGTCTCCTTTTGCTCGTTCCTCTCGATGAAGTATTGGCATGACTGCGTCCATAAAGAAACCCCTATTGATGAAATCAACAGGGGAGAAGTCCGCATTAAATAAACCTAATCGATTGTTGCAAAAATCGATCAAATTCAAACTCATGCCGCCATCTTCTCCCATCCAGACTATACTGTCGGCTCCTGAATTACACAGAATCAGCAAATAGCGCCCTATTCGCTCGCGGGCTTCAACTCATAATAGTTGTTTACCGCCGGTCGGGAATTTCACCCTGCCCTGAAGATGGAACGATTATTTTGTTGTACATACCATTTATACAACGAATTCAAGATAGTTTCAAGCAACTAGGTTTCGATTCGCTCAGAAGTTGCGTATACTAAAGAAAAGGAAGGTGATGACATGATCCATTTAACGGAGGCAGCAGCGCTACAAGTCCAAGACATGATGGCGCAGGCACCAGCAGATGAACGGAATCTTCGGATGCTCGTCCAAGGTGGTGGATGTAGTGGTCTGTCGTACGGAATGGGATTCGACCAACAGAAAGAAACGGATCTCGTTTTCGAACAGCACGGCGTGACCGTCATCGTGGACGAAAAAGATTACCCGGTCGTCAAAGGACTGGAAATCGATTATAAGCAGTCGATGCTCGGCGGCGGATTCACGATCACGAATCCGAATGCCATCGCAACATGCGGTTGCGGGACATCGTTCCGGACGGCAACGAATGCCGGGACACCGGGTGGCTGTTAAGT